>NZ_JAIFKJ010000535.1 GCF_019695415.1 Thiohalocapsa sp. | reverse complement strand
GCTCCGGGGGCTCAGAAGGGGATATCGTCGTCGAAGCCGGAGTCGCCGGGGAAGTTGCCGTCGGGCGCGCCGCCGGCGGCGGGCTCCTGGGTCCGCTCCGGTTGCTGCTGGCCCGTGCCGTAGCTCGGGCCTTGGCCGCCGCCACCCCGACTGTCCAGCATTTGCATAGTGCCTTCCATGTCTACGACGACTTCTGTCGTATAGCGGTCCTGGCCGTCCTGGCCCTGCCATTTGCGGGTGCGAAGCTTGCCTTCGATGTAGACTTTGGAGCCTTTACGCAGGTATTGGCCTGCAATCTCCCCGAGCTTGCCGAATATGGATACCCGGTGCCATTCGGTGCGCTCCTGCGGTTCACCGGTCGTCTTATCCTTCCAGCTCTCGCTGGTCGCGAGCCTTAGACCCGCAACCGCCATACCGCTGGGCATATAACGCACCTCAGGATCGGCACCTAGGTTGCCGATCAGGATCACCTTGTTGATACCGCTGCGGGCCATGCCGACACTCCGGGGCGCGGTCAAACGCGCGCACTGATCGATACGGGATGCTGGGCGGTTGTCGGACCTGTATTGACTCAGACCTCCGCCGCAGCGGCCGTCAATCTTGCCCAATCCACCCGGCGATTGTCCACTTTGAGGTGGGCCACGCCCTCATCCACGGCAATGACGGCCTCCTCCACACCCGGTACCGCCAGCAGCCGCTCCCGCAGCGTCGGCAGGGCCGCAGCCGGCAGCGGGCCCAGGGGCAGGAGGTGCGTCATCAGCTGCCCTGGCGGACGCAATGTTGCGGCAACGGCGAGCCACGCCAGCGCCGCACCTGCACCCACGAGATAGACCGCCTCCGGTCCGAAGCGCTCGTGCGCGAGCCCGCCCAACAGGCCGCCGAGGAAGGCGCCGGTGAACTGTGCGCTCGCGAACACACCCATGGCCGTGCCCTTGGCACCGGCGCCCGCGGCCTTGGACACCAGCGACGGCAGCACCGCCTCCAGCAGGTTGAACACGGTGAACATGACCGTCAGCAGGATGCCGAGGGTCCAAATACCCGCGGGGGCCAACGCGAAGCCGAGCAGCGCCGCCGCCAGCGCGGCCGCTGAGCCCAACAGCACCGGGCGTACCCGCCCGGCACGTTCGGCAGCGATGATGAAGGGCACCATCAGCACGATGGCCGCAAGCACCACAGGCAGATAGACCTGCCAATGCCGGGCCGCCGCCAGACCCGCCTCGGCCAGCGAAAGGGGCAGCACCACGAACAGGCTGACCATGGTCAGGTGCAGTAGGAAGATGCCTGCGTCGAGCCGCAGCAGGGTGGCGTCCGCCAGCACACCGGCCAGTTGATCCGGCACCGGCTGGGCATCCCGATGGGTCGCCGAGTGTGCGGGCGACGGCACCAGCCGGGCCAGGATCACCATCCCCACCAGTGCAAGGGCACCGGTGAGCCAAAAGATGCCGGACACGCCGATAACCTCACCCAGCAGCGGCCCAAGCACCAATGCCGCCGCGAAGGATAGGGCCACGCTGATACCGATGGCCGCCATGGCGCGGGTGCGCACGCTCTCGCGGGTGAGGTCTGCGGTCAGGGCGATGATGGCCGCGGCAACCGCCCCGCTGCCCTGCAGCGCCCGGCCGACGATGACCCACTGGATGGCATCTGCGGTGGCGGCGATGACGCTGCCGAGCGCAAAGAGTATGAGCCCGCCGTAGATCACGGGCTTGCGGCCGATGTGGTCGGACAGCAGCCCGAACGGGATCTGTAACAGGGCCTGAGTCAGACCGTAGGCGCCGATGGCGAGCCCTACCAGCAGCGGCGTGGCGCCGGTGAGGTCATGCGCATAGAGCGCGAACACCGGCAGGATCATAAAGAGCCCCAGCATCCGCAGCGCGAAAATGGCTGCAAGACCGCCGGCGGCGCGCCGTTCCAGGGCGTTCAATGGCGGAATCTCGGCGCGACCTGGGGCGGATCTGGACAAGTCGAGGTCCTCTGCTGGAGACCATGTCTGTTGTGGCCGGCGCGGGTGCGCGTGGTCAGCGCAAGCCGCGTCGGCCGATTCTTTACCATCGCAGTATGGTATCAGCTTCGCGCTCACCGGCCGGAGCGCGCCGGGCCGACCAGGACCGCCGCTCTGCGGTGCGCATCGTCAGTGCTCCATTCAGGCTGGACGCGAGGGCTCGAGCTCCGGCTCGCCCCTTGGCCCTCACCCTCGATCCTCACTTGGGAACGCCGCGGTTCGCCAGGCGATCCGCGCGCTCGTTCTCCGGATGGCCGCTGTGGCCCTTGATCCAGCGCCAGCTCACTTGGTGCCTCGCCAGGGCGCGATCCAGGCGCTCCCACAGATCCCGATTCTTCACGGGCTTACGTTCGCGGGTCTGCCACCCGTTGCGCTTCCAGCGGGGCATCCAGCGCTCGACGCCATCCTGCACGTAGCGGGAGTCCACATGCACAACCACGCGCGACGGCCGGGTGAGCGCCTCCAAGGCCTGGATCACCGCCATCAGCTCCATACGATTGTTGGTGGTCCCGGGCTCACCGCCGCGGAGCTCCTTCTCATGCGGTCCCCAGCGCAGCAGGGCACCCCAGCCACCCGGGCCCGGGTTGCCCTTGCAAGCGCCGTCCGTGTAGACCTCTACGGGCGCCGCTGCTCCCTGCCTGCCCGCGTCAGCCATTGCGCTCTCGCCTCACCGTGGGCTCCGCCGGGCGCCCCGGCAATAGCGGCGGCGGCGCCCGCCAGGCCGGCCGCAGCGGCGTCTGCGCAGGCACCCGTTTGACCGCCCGGACCGCGAACACCCCGCCGAGCACTGGCCACCAGCGCGCGCCCGCACTCTCCAGCCAGTCCAAACGCGGCGACTGTGCCCGGCGCACAGGCGGGCGGAAGACCAGCATCTCTCGCGTCTCTTGCGTGAAGCCCAGCAGGCGCAGCCAGTCGCCGATGCGGAAAGGCGTGAGCTGCGCGCCGCACCAGGGCACCCGCCGGCGGTCACTGCGCCGGGGCCACCAGCGCGTCAGGCCCCAGGTACTCAAAGGGTTGAAGCAGAAAATGACCACCCGGCCCTCGGGAATCAACACGCGCTCTACCTCACGCAGCACATCCGGCGCCTCGGCGATGAAATCCAGCGTGTGCGGCAGCACCACCGCGTCGACGCTCGCGGATTCCAGCGGCAGGGCATGGGGCAGCGCGCGGATGCCGGCACCCTGGGCGACATCCGCGTCCACGCCCTCCCCCAGGACCACGCGGAGGCGGATACGACAGGTGCCGATGGCTTCGGCGAACTGCGCTTGAGCGCCGAACTGCACCAGGTAATGGCCAAAGCTGTCGGCCAGCAGCCGCTCCAGACACACCGCCTCTGCGTGTGCGACATAGCGACCGAGCGGGGTCCGATACCAATGTCCGAGCGTCGTGAGCGCGCCGGCTGGCTGGTGCGCGCAGGGCCTCATGGGGTACGCGAGGGCATCCCGTGAACGGCGATGGGCCTCAGCCAGAACACTGAAACGACAGCCGGTCCTTCATGATGGTTTTTGGGCATGGCATTACTCAGGGAAATCCCGTAGACTCAGGATGGCGCAAAAACAATAACTAAGCACATCAACCTCTTCAGCCGATCAAGTGTTTGCCATGTTGCCTGTGAAACCGAACTGCATCGAAGACGGGCATCCCGGCTCCGCCGCAGCCCACCTTCAGCCGCACCACCCCGAGGCACGACGCGCCGCGGACGTCTCCAACGCCAAGCCTCGGCGTCCAAGGCGGACCCTCCCGCCGGTGCTGCTGTTACTGATCCCGGCCCTCGCCTGTTTACTCCCAGGCTGTGCATCCAACCCCGACAGCGGGCGGATAGCGGGAGTCGAGCCCCATGCCGTATCGGCACTGGAGTACGGCTACGTCCGTCCGGCCAAGGATGTTGAAATCATCGGCCGCGGCGCACGCAAATCCGCTTACGGCGGTGACGACCTTTGGGAGCGGGTCCGACGTGGCCCCAGCCTCGGCATCCGCCATCACACCCGCGTGGACCGAGCGGCGCAGCGCCTCGCGAGCAATCCTACGTATCTTACCGACCTCAACCGGCGTGCGCGTCCTTACCTGCATCTGATCGTCGAGGAGCTCGAGCGCGCCCGGCTTCCCACGGCGCTGGCGCTCCTGCCGGAAATCGAGAGTCGCTACAACCCGCGTGCCGTCTCCCCCAAGAGCGCCTCCGGCATGTGGCAGTTCATGCCCTATACCGGACGGGAGATGGGGCTCGCGCAGAATGGTAGTTATGATGGCCGCAACGATGTACTGGCCGCCACCCGCGGGGCGATTCGCTATCTCAAGCAGCTCCACACCGAGATGGGCGGGGACTGGGCGCTGGCGCTCGCCTCCTACAATTGCGGCCCGGGCTGCGTACGCCGGGCCATGCGCGTCAACGGCTCCCGCGACTTCTGGGCGCTGAGCAGCCTGCCCGCAGAGACCGAGAACTACGTCCCCAAGCTGCTCGCGGTGTTGGAGCTGGTGGAAGAGCCCGAGCGGTACGGCATGCGCCTGCCGAAGCTGCCGAACGGCCCGGCGCTGGACGTGGTCTATGCCACGAGTACCATCCACCTGCACGAGGCCGCACGCCATGCGGGCGTCTCCGTGCAAACGCTGAGGGATCTGAACCCGGGCCTAAAGCTGGGCCGCACCCCTGCCCATGGCCCGCACCGCCTGCTGGTGCCCGTGAATAACGGCGAGAAGCTGCGCCGCGCCTTGGCCAAGGCCGGCAAGCTCGGCGGGCCCAGCATCGCCGACGGGCGCCGAAGCCGCTCCGGCGACAGCTGATCGGTCGCCTACCATTACCGTCCGCGGTGCCGATACCGCGGGCGACATGCTGAGGCTGCGGGTTACGCGTGCTGAGCGTGAAGGCGCAGCTGCACGCCTAAGCCTGCGTTGATGCCCTCCGCCGACGAGCGACTGCCCATTGACGCCGTGCTGCCGCAGCTGCGCGCCGCGCTGGCCGCGGGCCATGCGGTGCTCACAGCCCCCACAGGCTCCGGCAAGACCACCCGCGTACCGCTGGCGCTGCGGGATGAGCCCTGGCTGCGCCATCGCGCCATCCTGATGCTCGAGCCGCGGCGCCCCGCCGCACGCATGGCCGCCGCCCATATGGCAGCGGTGCTTGGCGAGTCCGTTGGGGACACCATTGGTTCTCAGGTGCGCTTCGAGCGGCGCATCGGCCCGGGCACCCGCATTCAGGTGGTCACGGAAGGCATCCTCACCCGCCGTATCCAGGCGGACCCGGAGCTCAGCGGCATCGGGTTGCTCATCTTCGACGAGTTCCACGAGCGCAGCCTCCAGACCGACCTGGGTCTGGCCCTGGCGCTGGATGCGGCCGCGCTGCGCGAAGACCTGCACATCCTGGTGATGTCGGCCACGCTGGATGCTGCCGGCATCGCCGCGCTCCTGGGTAGCGCCGCAGCGCCCGCACCGGTGATCAGCGGCGCGGGCCGCAGCCACCCGGTGATCGTCCATCACCTGGTGCAGACACCGCAGGACCCCGTCGCCGCTATGACCCCCGCCGTTCGCTCGGCGCTCGCGGAGCATGCGGGGGATTTACTCTGCTTCCTGCCCGGCGTCGCCGAGATCAACCGCGTCGCCGCGGACCTGGGCGAGCCGACGGGCGTCGAGGTGCTGCCGCTGCACGGCAGCCTGTCGCTCACAGAGCAGGAACGGGCACTGCGGCCGAGGTCAGGCGGCCCCCGCCGGGTGGTGCTGGCGACGGACCTCGCCGAGACCTCCCTCACCATCGAGGACATCGGCGTTGTCGTGGACTCGGGCCTCACCCGCAAGCCGCGCTTCGAGCCGGGCCCCGGAATGACGCGGCTCATCACCCAGCCCATCGCCCAGGCCTCCGCCGAGCAGCGGGCCGGGCGCGCCGGACGGCTTGGTCCGGGCCACTGCATCCGGCTCTGGACCGAGGCCGACCACCGCCGACGTCCCGCGCAACGCCCGCCGGAGATCCTGGATGCCGACCTGACCCCGCTGGTGCTGGAGCTGGCGCTCTGGGGCGTGTCAGAGCCACATGCATTAAGCTGGCTGGACCCGCCGCCGGCTGCAGCCTGGGCGCGCGGCGTCGATCTGTTGCGAGCACTGGGCGCCCTCGACGCCAACGCGAATATCACGCCGCTCGGCCGGCGCATGGCGGCGCTGCCGACCCACCCCAGGCTCGCGGTCATGCTGTGCCGGGCACCAGCCAGCGCGAGAGCGCTTGCGTGCGACGTCGCAGCGCTGCTCTCGGAGCGCGACCCCTGGCTCGGCGGCGACGGACTGCCACGCCCCGCGGACCTTGCACCCCGGCTCGCGGCGCTGACGGCACATCGGGACAAGGCGCGACGGACGTCCGCCCTGGCCGGATTCGACCGCCGCCGCCTCGCCGCGGTGGAGCGGGCGGCCGCGCAGCTCGGGCGCCTGCTGACGGACTCGGCCGAGCTCCGGTCGGACACAGCCGACGCGGCCACCTCCGCCGCCGCCCTGCTCGCCCTGGCCTACCCGGATCGGATCGCCCAGAATCGCGGCCGCGATGGGCGCTTCCTTCTCAGCCACGGGAGCGGTGCCCGGCTGCCGCCGGACGATTCGCTGGCGGCGGCGGACTACCTGGTGATCGCGGATCTCGACGCCGCCAGCGGCGACCACCGCATCCGCGCCGCACTGGCCATCGCGCGAGCAGAGATCGAGGCCCTGTTCGCAGGCGCCATCCACACCCACGAGCGACTGGACTGGGACGCTGCGCGCGAGGCGGTCAGCGCCCGCCGCGAGACCCGACTCGACGCACTGGTGCTGGCCTCCCAGCCCACCGCCATCACCGATAGCGATACGGTGCTCGCTCTGCTGCTCGCGGCGGTGGCGCGCGACCTGACGACCACCCTCACCTGCCCCACCGCCGCCCGCCAGCCTCCGGCCCGCGCCGCCCCGCCCCCGCGGCTCGCACCCCCCCGCCCCCGGCCGGCCACCACCCACCCCCCCCCCCCCCCCACCCCGGCCGCCTGGCTCGGCCCCTGGCTCACCGGCAAGACCCGGCTCGCCAACGCCCGCGCCCTGGACTTGTTGGAGGTACTGCGCGGCCTGCTCGGCTGGGAGCGCGCCCGGCGCCTGGACGCGCTGGCGCCGCCCAAGGTCATGACCCCAGCCGGCACCGAGCGGCCCGTCGACTACGCTGACCCGTCGGGCGAGCCTGTGCTGAAGGCACCTCTCCAAGAACTCTTCGGCGCCGCCGACACCCCGGCCATCTGGCAGGGCCGCCAGCCGCTGACGCTGCACCTGCTCTCCCCCGCCGGCCGGCCGCTGCAGGTGACCCGCGACCTGGCCGGCTTCTGGCGTGGCGCCTACGCGCAAGTCCGCAAAGAGATGCGCGGGCGCTACCCAAAGCACCACTGGCCAGAGGACCCGGCGGCGTCACCAGCCGTCAAGGGCGGGCTCAAGCGTCACCTAGGGTGAGGCGTACCGATCGTGCACCCAAGCATCTCGGAGCCGTTCAGTTGAACGCCTGCCGCGGCGCACCGTCCAGGAAGCCGCAGAATCCGCCGACGGCCGCGGCGAGCAGCCGGTCAGCAAAGCCCTGAAGCGTCTCAAATACCGCGATTCGCCTCTGCCGCCGCGCCGGAATCCCATCGATGCCGTGCGGGATCAATCGCCGGTATGGTCATGGGCTCCTCCCGCTTCTGTCCACGAACTGCTGACATCAAGCTTCATGCCGCCAGGCAGCGCATGACATGCACCGCCTGAGCTGGTAGAAGCCGTGAGTCTGCAATCAGCACAGCAGGAGCAGCACAGCCCATGATGCATGTCAGAGCCAGCCGACGCCGGCGTCCTATCGGCCTCTCGGTCGGAGTACTGGTGGCCCTTCTCGCCTCGGTTGCGGCGATGAGCGGCTGCAGCACTGTCGACCCGGCGCGCATCCCGCCGATCGACACCGCTGGCGGCACCACACGTCTGCCGGGTAAGGTGGTGTGGCACGATCTGCTGACGAAGGATCCGTCGGCGGCGCGGCGTTTCTACGGTGAGCTGTTTGGCTGGACCTTCCGCGACGTGGACCTGGGTGCCGGGCAGAGCTACACGGTGATCGAGCACGAGGGCCGCGGCATCGGCGGGCTGGTGGACGCTCGGGGCATGGACGCCGACGTCAATGTCTCGCGTTGGATTCCGGTGCTCTCGGTGGCGGATGTGGATGCGGCCGTGGCCACGGTACGCGCCGCCGGCGGCGAGGTATTCCAGGCGCCGTTGGATATTCCCCAGCGCGGGCATGTCGCTGTCATCGGCGACCCGCAGGGGGCGGTGGTGACGCTGCTCGAGGGGCGGACGGCAGACCCGCCTGATCGCCCGCCCAGCATTGGGACTTGGCTGTGGAACGAGGTCTGGTCCGCAGACCCGGATGCCGCGCTCGCCTTCTATCGACAGCTGGTGCCGGCATTCGAGACCGGTACGGCGGCTTCGGGCGGCTATCAGTATCTGGTCGCCGATGGTCAGCCGCGCGTCGGTGTGCGTCCGAAGCCCGTCGCCGACATGAAAGAAACCTGGATGGCCTACCTGCGCGTTGCCGATCCAAGCGCCACCGCAGCCGCTGCCGAGCGACTCGGCGGCCGGGTGCTTTTAGCTGCGCGGGAGAACCCCCTCGGCGGCGAGGTGGCGATGCTGAACGACCCAACGGGCGCGGGCTTCTTGGTACAGAGCTGGGACTCGGTCCCAAACACCGACACCAGCGCGCGCTAACATGGAGACCGACATCATGACCGCCAAGACTTTCTCCGCCGGTTGCCGTGCCCGCCCCGGCCCTTGCAGCCGGCGCTCTGTGCTGCGCGGCTTCGGCTTCTGCTGTGCCGCGCTCCTGTGCCTTTTGCTCGCCGGCTGCAGCGGCGGCGGCATCTACGGCAGTGTCGGCATCGCCGGCCCGAGTGTCGATCTGGGACCGGTCAGCGTAAACACGGGCGTCCACCTCGGGCGCTGGCTGTAAGCGCATCCACGCCAAGTCACCGCGTGCGCAGCACCTGATGTGTGCTCGACATCGCCAGCACTGCTGCAACCAACAACGCGGCCTGCGTCCGAATCATCGACGACTCAAGCGCGATTGCGCGCGAGGAGACAGGACGCGAGGTCCTCAATGCGCTCGAAGACCAAGTCCGGTTGCGCCCCGCGCAGCGCATCGGCCCGGTTGTAGCCCCAAGTGACCGCGGCCGCGGTGATGCGGGCGGCCCGCGCCGCTTCGATGTCACGCAGCTCATCACCAATATAGACGGCTGTCTCGGCGTTCACACCGGCGCTCCGCAACAGGCGCCTCAACCGGGCAGCCTTGCCATGGATGGAGACGCCCGTCTGCAAGTGGCGGACAGCACCCAGCGCCGGCGCCCCGAGCACGGCCCGCACGTTGTGGGCGCTGTTGGAGGTGACGATGGCCAGGGTCAGCCCGGCGGCGTGCAGCTGCAGGAGCAGGGCCTCGGCTCCCGGGAAGGCCTGGATGCGGTGGATGTCCGCAGTCATGCGCCGGCGCAGGTCCCGGGCCACCAGCGGCGCCTTCCAGCCGGGCACCTGCAAATGTCGTAGGATCTCCCGGGCGTTGGCTCCACGCAGCCGCTCCGTATCCCCCTCGGCCACCGGGCGGAAGCGCCAGCGCGCGGCCACGTCGTTCAGCACCTCCGCAAACCACGGAAAGCTGTCCGCCAGGGTGCCGTCGAAGTCGAAGATCACGAGCCGCCAGCGTATTGCCGCCGGGGGCTCGCGCAGCTCCGTACCCATCCGTTCGTCAGTCGGTTTCATCAAAGCCATGGACATGCTGGAGCTCGCGCTCGTGTTGTTCGCCATTGCGCTGGTGGCCGGCGGCATCGATGCCATGGCCGGCGGCGGCGGCCTGCTGACGGTGCCGGCGCTGCTGTGGGCCGGCGTGACGCCGGTGCAGGCGCTCGCCACCAACAAGGCGCAGTCGGTGTTTGGCTCCTTCGCGGCGACGGCGCGCTTCGTGCGCGCCGGGGCCATCGATCTGCGCGGGGCGGCCCTCGCCGTGGGCTGCACCTTCGTCGGGGCCGCCGCCGGCGCGCTGGCGGTGCAGGTGCTGGCGAAGGACCTGCTTGCGGGGCTGGTGCCCGTGCTGCTCATCGGCTTTGCGCTGTACTTCCTGTTCTCGCCGCGGGTGTCGGACCTGGATTCGCGCCGGCGCATCGGCGACGCCACCTTCGCGCTCACCGTCGGTGCCGGTGTCGGCTTCTACGACGGCTTCTTCGGCCCCGGCACGGGGACCTTCTTTGCGATGGGTTTTGTCGCGCTGCTGGGTTACAACCTGCGGCGCGCCACGGCCCATGCCAAGCTCCTCAATTTCACCAGCAACCTGGCGGCGCTGCTCCTGTTCATCGCCGGCGGCCACGTGGTGTGGGCGCTGGCGCTGTCCATGGCCGTCGGGCAATTCATCGGCGGCTGGCTCGGCGCCCACCTGGTGCTGCGCCACGGCGCCCGGCTGGTGCGCCCGGTGCTGGTGGCGATGTCGCTGGCGGTGTCGGCGCATTTGCTGTGGGAGCGCTTCGAAGCGAAAGAGGCTGCTACGCCGAGCGCGCAGGCCGGCACAGCGGCGCAGTGAGTGCCTGCCGCGGGAGCGGCATCCTTCCCGCGATGGATCTGGCTGCGCACGCGGCCTGTAGCATCGCGGCAGGGATGCCGCTCCCACAGTGCCTCGCACGGCGTGGGAGCGGCTTCCTTGCGGGGATCGATTCGCCACCTCCACGGGCCGCAGCGCCTTGGCTGTGATGAGGTTGGTCACCGGCACTTGCACAGCAGGCGCGAAGCATTCACATTGCCGTCATGGGCAAGAACCGCCGACATCTCGCCGCCGTGGCCTGCGTGCTGCTGCTGAACCTGCAGCTGTTTGCGGCGAATGCGCTCGGCTGTATCCACCAGGCCCAGCCTGACGGGTCGGTGCCCGCCACCGGCGCTTGCCCTCACCTCAGCGGCTTCATGACCCAGGCCGCATCGGGCGATGCGGCGTCGGTCACCCCCGCCGGCGGCGACACGCCGGACGCGGCAGCGGCCGAGCCCTGCCAGAAATGCAACCTCGGCAAGGTTGCCGGCGGCTGGCATCTCGTCGGCGTCCAGGCCCAGCTGCTCGCGCACGCGGCACCCGCGCCGCCAACGCCGGCGCCGGCCATCCACCTCAGCTCACGCTGCCCGGACGGTCTGCTGCGCCCCCCGCGATCCATCTCCGGCTGATCGAGCCGCCGGCACTTGCCGGCACCCGTTCGAACGGGGCCTGCGCAACGCTGCGCAGCCCCAAACCGGAGAGCACAAGACATGTCCCCGACCCACCGGCGCCGCCCCAGCGCTGCCCACGATGGCCGTTTAGTCGCGGTGTTACCGCTGACCTTGCTGATCCTGACAGGGTGCGACGGCACCTCCGCGCCGAGCGAAGACCTCGCCGCTGTGGTGGACGACACGGCCATGGAGCACGCGGCCAAGCACATGGACCCCAAGTACGTCTGCCCCATGCACCCGAACATCATCAAGGACGAGCCCGGCGATTGTCCCATCTGCGGCATGGATCTGGTGGAGAAGATGATGGATCCGATGACGGGCAAGCGCCCGGAGGTGGCGCTGACGCCGGCGGTCATCCAGACCCTCGGCGTGCGCACCGCCAAGGCCGAGCGCGGCACGCTCTGGAAGTACATCAAGACGGTCGGGCGCATCGAGTACGACGAGACCAGGCTCGCCCATGTGCATCCGCGTGCCGACGGCTGGATCGAGTCACTGGACCTGCGCGCCGAGGGCGAGCCGGTGCAAGCGGGTCAGCGGCTGGCGGAGCTGTACGCGCCGGACATCCTGTCCGCCCAGGTCGACTTCCTGCTGGCGCAGGAACGAAGCGGCACCCAGCGCCGGGTCAGCGAGGACAAGGCCCGGAACATTCTCCGGCTGCTGGACGTGCCGGACGACATCATCCGGGAGATCGAGCGCAGCGGCGAGCCTCGAAACCGCATCCCGGTGCGCGCGCCCATTGACGGCATCGTCACCCAAATGACCGCCCGCGACGGCATGTACGTCACCGAGACGAGCGAGATGTTCACCATCGCCGACCTGAGTCAGGTCTGGGTCATGGTGGACATCTACGAGCACCAGATCGACTGGCTGCGCGAAGGGCTCTCCGCGGAGATGACCGTCCCCGCCCGCCCGGGGCGCACCTGGGAGGGCAAGGTGGACTACCTATATCCGGAGCTCGATCCAGACACCCGGACCCTCAAGGTGCGCCTGGTGTTCGACAACCCGGACCTCGCGCTCAAGCCCAACATGTTCGCCGACGTGGTCATCTACGGCGGCCCCAAGCGCGATGTGCTGAAGGTGCCCAGCCAGGCCCTGATCGTCACCGGCGAGCGCGAGAGCGTGGTGCTGGCGCTGGGCGGCGGCCGTTTCCCGCCGGTGGCCGTGGTGCCGGGCATGCCGCGCGGCGCGGCGGTGGAGATTCTCTCCGGCCTGGAGCACGGCCGTGCGGCGCTCGTCTCCGGGCCATTCCTTCTCCACACCGAGTCCCACCTCCAGGCCAGCCTCCTGCGGCTCGCCGAGCCCGACGCCGCGCCCCCGGGCCACCGCGAGGCGTGGGGGCACCGCC
>NZ_JAIFKJ010000163.1 GCF_019695415.1 Thiohalocapsa sp. | reverse complement strand
TTCGGACTAATAGGTGTGACATTGATTGTCATGTACGTGGACACATGCAAAACCAACGGCGGACGATCAGTTCGACACCTCCTTCGAACCAGCTACCGAGAGGAAGGCCGAGTCAAACACAAGACCATCGCCAATCTCTCCCAATGCAGCGACGAAGAGATTGCCGCGATACGCCTGGCTCTCAAGCACAAGGATCAGCTTGCCGCCTTGGCGGATGGCTCTGGAGATGTGGAACTCAAGCAAGGCACCCGATTTGGCGATATTTACACGATCATGAAGAAGGCGCAGGAGCTGGGAATTGTTCAGGCTCTGGGAGACTCAACAGAAGCCAAGCTGGCTCTCTGGCAGGTTATCGCCCGTGTTGTCGAGCAGGGCTCCCGGCTTTCCGCCGTGCGCCTGGCGGCCAATTCCGCCGCCGTGGATATCCTTGACCTGCCCAGCTTCTGCGAAGACGATCTGTACAAAAACCTTGCTTGGCTGGCGGCCGAACAGTCTCGTATCGAACAGAGCCTGTTGGCATTCCGCCGCCTGCCCGCCGACGGCGACGATTACTACCTTTACGACGTGACCAGTTGCTACCTGGAAGGCACGCAGAACCATTTCGCGGCCTTTGGTTACAACCGCGACAAGAAGAAGGGCAAAATGCAGATCGTTATCGGTTTGCTTTGCGACAACGAGGGTGTGCCGGTGGCCATTGAAGTGTTTGCCGGCAATACTCGTGATACCGCAACCGTCTCTTCGCAGTTGCGCAAGCTGGCCGAACGTTTTGCGGCCGCAAGCATCGTTTTGGTGGGAGATCGGGGGATGCTGAAGGGGCCGCAGATCAACGAACTGCATAGTGATGAGTTCAACTTCAACTACATCACGGCCATCAGCAAGCCGGAGATCCATACCCTGTTGCGCCGCGGCCTGCTGCAGATGGAGCTTTTCGACAGTGACTTGGCGGAGGTCGTCGATGGTCAGATCCGCTACATCCTTCGCTGTAACCCGATGCGCCGGGATGAAATCCGGGCCACGCGAACAAGCAAGCTCAATGCCGTTCGGGCATTGCTGCAGGAACAGAACGAGTATCTTCACGGACACTCGAGGGCTCAGGCAGAGGTTGCCAAGCGCAAGGTCGCCGAAAAGATCGAGAAACTCAAGCTGCAAGGCTTCGTCGCGGTAGCCGGTACCGCGGACAAGCCGCGCGAGCTGCTTTTGGAGATCGACGAGGACGCGCGAGCGGAGGCCGAGAAACTCGACGGCTGCTATGTGATCAAGACCGATGTCCAGGCTGCTCGGGCGGAGAAAGAACAGGTACACCAGCGCTACAAGGATCTGGCTGAAGTGGAGTGGGCTTTCCGGACCGCAAAGAAGAGCTTCCTGGAAACTCAGCCAGTCTATGTCCGTTGTGAAGAGAGCACCCGCGGGCACGTTCTCGTGGTCATGCTGGCCTACATGCTCGTGCAGACGCTCAGCAGAGACTGGGCACAGTTCGACCTACCGGTCGAGGAGGGCCTTGCCAGCCTTCCAACCCTTTGCCCCATGCACATGCCAGTGGGCCCGACCGCGACCTGCAACCAGCCCCCCCAACCGAACGCTCCAAACCGCCGCCTGTGGGACGGCACACCGGTTCCGGCCCCGGCCACCCTCCCCCCCCCAACCCCGCGCGTCACCCCCGCCGACCAA
>NZ_JAIFKJ010000436.1 GCF_019695415.1 Thiohalocapsa sp. | reverse complement strand
GTCTGGACAGGCCCGGCTCCGTCTGATTTTTGGGCAGGATGCCCAATAAATCAGCGTCTCCTTGGCGGGACCGGAGCGACTCGAATGTGTCATCCTTGGCGGTTGTTCCGCCGCGCAAGGAGCAGTCTAGCGCAGTGCGGCCGAGCGTCGAAACACCGAACAGCGGCGCGGCCGAAGTCACCACGGCAACACCGCATGACCCGAATCAGACGAGCGTCCACACCATGATCAAGCCGCACCTCTTCGCCGCCATCGGCAGTCTCGCCTTGGGCGTTCTTTCCTTGAGTGGCTGCGGCCCTGAGAGTGACGATGCGGCGGGCATCGAGATGCCGCGCTTCGAAGACCCGCTCCTCGCTGAGGGACGCTCGGTGTGGATGGGTACTTGCCGCGCCTGCCATCTGCTCGGCGTCGCAGGGGCGCCCGCGGTCACCGACTATGCCAACTGGGAGCCGCGCATCGCCAAGGGCATGGCGGCGCTGTACAAGGGGCCGCTGCTTGGCATCAAGGGCGAAGATGGCAAGTACAAAATGCCGCCCCGGGCCGGCAACGATCGCCTCTCAGATACCCAGATCAAACGTGCCGCCGATTACATGATAGCCGCTGTCCAGCAGCTCCATGCCGAGACGCAAGCCGGGGCGCAGGCCAACTGAACCCAACGCGAGTCTCCCAGTTGGCACAGGCGCCCGCCAGCGCGAGCTTGGCGGTGGGGGGCTACTTGAGCTGCTTCGGGCGCAAGATGCCGACGAGGGCGGCACAGCCATACTCCAGCTCGGTCCAGTCATCGGGCATTTCCAGCCGGGCCAGCGCTGCAGTGGGTAGCAGCTTGCCGTCGTTTGGCTCCTCCAGATCGCCGCCCGCCAGATGCCGCAGCAGCTCTTCGAAGCCAGGGTTATGACCAACAATCAGGACCATCCGGGCGGCCGCCGGCACACGCGCGAGCACATCCAACAGCACGTGCAGGTCCGCTTCGTAGATGTCGCCATCCCACACGATGTCTTTCTTGGAAAGGTCCAGACACTTGCAGACCTTGAGCGCCGTCTCCCGCGCGCGTTGCGCTGGAGAGCTCAGGATGACGTCCGGGATCAGGCCCTCTCGATACAGCCATTCTCCGACGCGCGGTGCATCCTTCCTGCCCCGCTTGGCCAGCGGACGCTCGAAATCGGTCGCGGCGCCGCTCTCCCAGTCGGACTTGGCGTGGCGTAGGATCAGCAGCTCGCGTGGCATGCGGAGAAGGGCGATCCCGTGTCGGCAAGGACTGGCCTGATAGATCCAGGCGGCTAGCCCCAGGCTTTTAACACAACCGTCACCCGCGCGGAACTCACGCCGCCCGTCAGCCCACAGCCGCGAGCAGCCGGTCGATCATGCGCTCGGCTTGACTGCCGTAGCCGCCGCCGAAAAGGTTCAGGTGGTTCAGCACGTGGTAGAGGTTATAGAGGGTCTTGCGGGTAGTGTAGCCGGGGTCCAAGGGCCAGGCGGCGTTGTAGGCGGCGTAGAAGCGGCTGCCGAAGCCGCCGAAGAGCTCCGTCATGGCAAGATCCGCCTCGCGGTCGCCGTAATAGCAGGCGGGATCGAAAATGACGGGGTTGCCCTGGTCGTCGCCGCTGAAGTTGCCTCCCCACAGATCACCGTGCAGCAGCGACGGCGCGGGCGCATGGTCCAGCAGAGCGCCAATGCGCTCGCACAGCCGCGCGCCGCGCTCAGTGAGTCGGCCCCCGTAACCGTTGCGTGCCGCAAGCTCCAGTTGAAACCCGAGTCGATGCTCCGTCCAGAAGCGTGCCCAGTTCGCATCGCGCCGATTAGGCTGCGGCGTGGCGCCTATGGTGTTGTCCCGATGCCAGCCATGCTCCGCGGCGGTGCTGTGGTGCATGGCGGCCAATTGCTCACCCGCCAGGGCCGCAACAGCACCGCCGGTACCCCCGAGGGGCAGATACTCCATGGCAATGAAGGCCTGACTGCCCGCAGTGCCGCAGCACAGGGGCCGCGGAACGCGGATACTGTCTGTGGCGGCCATGGCCTCGAGGCCGTCGTATTCGGCCTCGAACATGTCCAGCAGCGAGGCCTGATTGAGCTTCACGAACCAGCGCTTGTCACCGTCGGCCAGCACGGCAGCGCTGTTGATACAGCCGCCGCCCACCTGGCGCGGCTGCTTCGGCGTGAACGGCTCGTCACTGGCCGCGGCGATCTGCGCGGCGATCTCGGCCCAATCCGTCATGATCAAGCGTGTCTTGCAGGTCTTATGCTTGCCGGCGCTGGGCTGCCGCCCGGGGGATTGCAGCGGGTGCGGTGTGCTCAGCCGGCGTGTCTGTCCGGCGTGTCAGACCTTCGCCAGCCGACGCAGCAACGGCGAGGTGCGCGGAAAGTGGGCCCGCAGGAACTCCATCTGGTCCGCCAGCACGTTGCGCCCCATGAGGTAGATGTACTCGGCATGGGTCGGGGTGAACGGCACCGCCAACAGTTCCATCCCCGCCGCCTCCGGCGTCCTGCCCGCCTTGTAGTTGTTGCAACGCACGCAGGCGGTGACGACGTTGGTCCAGATGTCTTCGCCGCCGCGGCTGATGGGGCGCACGTGGTCACGGGACAAGTGTCGGGCGGAGAAGCGCCCGCCGCAGTACAGGCAGAGGTGGTCGTCGCGCTGGAACAACGTCCGGTTCGACAACGGCGGCACATAGTCATCACGCAGTTTGCTCAGCGCATGATGCGTGCCGTGCGTGGCGATGATGCTGTGGATCTGCAGGCTGCTGCGACGGCGGGTCTGGGCGTTGATGCCGCCGCGCAGGAGCACCAGCGGGTTACCGCAGGCATAGGCCACCTGACCGAGAAAGTACAGCCGCGCAGCCGCCTTATAGTCCACCCACTCCAGCGGCATGCCCGCCAAGTCAGTGCGCAGGATTTGGGTGCGCAGAACCTGTTGGCTTAGAGACACCATGACTCGACACCGGTCAGGAGTTCGCGAGCATAATACATACCCGGCGAAACCTTGCAACGCTTCCTGCAAGATGGAAGCCAGTCTTGTGGGGCGTCCGTTTCCCTGCAAGCGGACGATAGGTGCAGTGGGCAGGGAACCCATCGGGTTTTGCACAAGCAGGAGATCAGGCCGAGCTTGTCAATACCTGCTGGGCCAGGCGTTGATCAGCATTAGCTAAAGTTTTTTAGGTTACTGTTTTATAAGGACCGAGTGTTTGTTGACCAATTCCTGGACAATCTCAAGAGACCGTAACAACGACGCCGCATCGCCGGCCGTCCCAACGGATTATCCACCAACTTATCCACAACACCTGTTGAAAAACAGCGTATCCGCGAACTGATTTTCCCTTGTGCTGGGTCAACTCCGCAGCCCAGACACGCCTGCAAACGCGTTGTATGCCAGCTGCAGATCAGGGCCCGTCCGTCCTCCGCATTGCCGTCTCGGCACCCCTCGGGGAGCTGCTGGACTACCTGGCACCCGAAGCCGTCCAGATTGGCCCCGGGATGCGCGTACTGGTGCCGTTGGGCCGCGGTAGGCGCGTCGGGATTGTGGTGGCCGTGGACCAGCCGAGCCGATTGCCGGCGAGCCGGCTAAAGTCCGTGGCTGCCCTGCTGGACGATACACCGCTGCTGTCGCAGGCGGACCTGCACTTTCTGCTGTGGGCAGCGGAGTACTATCGAGGCGACCCCGGCGAGGCCCTGTTCGGCGCCCTCCCCGCCCGCCTGCGGCGGCCTCAGCCGATCTTGGACGAGCGACCATTCGGCTGGCGCGCCCTGCCCGGCACCGAAGCCCATACACTCGCGCTGAGCCGGGCGCCGCGTCAGCGCGCGGTGTTGGCGCGGCTGAATGCGGCCGAACCCGACACCGGAGTGGCAGACGCGGTGCTCCGAGCGGAGCTCGGCGACTGCACCGCGGCGCTGCGGGCACTGGCCGGGCGCGGGCTGGTGCAGCGCGTGCGCCTGGACGCGCCCGCCTCGACCGCGCCGGCGCACCAACTGACGCAGACGACCGCGCCTGCCTTGAACCGCCACCAGGCTGCAGCCGAGGCAGCCATCGCCGCCGGTGGGGGCTTCAGCTGCTTTCTGCTGGATGGCGTGACCGGCAGTGGCAAGACGGAGGTCTACCTAAGGCTCATCGCCCGCACGCTCGATGCCGGCCGGCAGGTGCTGGTGCTGGTGCCGGAGATCGGGCTCACGCCGCAGCTGCGCGAGCGCTTTGCGGAGCGGGTATCGGCGGCCATGGTCGTGTCGCACTCCGGGCTCTCCGACACCGACCGCGAGCGCGCCTGGCAGGCCGCTGCGAGCGGCGTCGCGCGGCTCCTGCTCGGCACCCGCTCGGCGGTGTTCACACCCCTTCCCGACCTCGGTCTGGTGATCGTCGACGAAGAGCACGACCTCTCGCTCAAGCAGCAGGAGGGATTTCGCTACTCCGCCCGCGACTTGGCCGTGCGCCGGGCCCAGCAGGCCGGCTGCCCGGTGGTGCTCGGCTCTGCGACGCCGTCGCTCGAGACCCTGCACAATGCACGCACCGGCCGCTACCGCCATCTGCATCTGCCGGAGCGTGCGGGCCGCGCGGTGGACCCGGAGATCCTGGTGGCGGACATACGCGCCCAACCGCTCGAAACTGGCCTAAGTCATGCGCTGCTGACGCGCATGGAGCGCGAGATCGACGCCGGCAACCAGGTGCTCCTATTCCTGAACCGACGCGGCTTCTCGCCTGTGCTCACCTGCCATGACTGCGGCTGGGTGAGCGACTGCTCACGCTGTGATGCACGTATGACCCTGCATCGCGGCCGTGCGCTTCTCGTCTGTCACCACTGCGGGCTGGAGCACGGGCAGCCGGTGCAATGTCCCTACTGCGAATCCCCAGATCTTCGCCCCCTTGGCCAGGGCACCGAGCGGGTGGAGGACACGCTGCGCCAGCGCTGCCCTGGCATTCCCCTCGCGCGCATCGACCGCGACAGCACCCGCCGCCGCGGCGAGCTGGAG
>NZ_JAIFKJ010000624.1 GCF_019695415.1 Thiohalocapsa sp. | reverse complement strand
TGTCTGGTCTTCCTCGAACCTCGCCCCTCGAAACTCGCTCCTCTCCGCTATAACCGCAGGTTAGGACCCAGAGCGGACATTGTGAGCACATGCACCGGGTCGCTTGGATTTCCGAACCCGATCCCGTACTTTTTACCGTTGGCCCACTTTCCCTTTGGCAATACCCGATGGACAATTTCGCGAACCGCATCCGCGGCTACTACGAGGAGGTTCTCGACCCGCTGGCAAAACAGTTCATGTTCCGACGTCCGCCCACTGTGGGCGAGTTGCGTCGGCCGCCGCAGGTTTTGCTGTTGGGCAATCACTCATCGGGGAAGTCCACTTTCGTCAACCATCTCCTGGGCGACGATGTCCAGAGCACTGGGGTTGCTCCAACGGATGACGGTTTCACGATTATCACCTACGGTGCGACCGCGACGGAGCGGGATGGGGCTGCTGTCGTTAGCAATCCGGACCTGCCCTACGAGGGGCTCCGGTACTTTGGTGACCAACTGGTCTCGCATGTGCGGCTGAAGCTGCGCCCCGCTGAACTTTTGAAAACGGTGACGCTGATCGACAGCCCGGGCATGATCGATGCGGCCAAGGCCGAGAACGGGCGCGGTTTTGACTTTCCCGGTGTGGTGCGTTGGTTCGCCGAACGCGCCGACCTCGTGCTGGTCTTCTTCGACCCGGATAAGCCCGGGACGACGGGCGAAACACTTCAAGTGTTCCGCGAGTCCTTGGCGGGCATCGATCATAAGATGTTGATCATCTTGAACAAGGTGGATCAGTTCCAGTGCCTGCACGACTTCGCGCGGGCCTATGGGGCACTCTGCTGGAACCTGGGAAAGGTCATCCCGCGCAAAGACTTGCCGATGATCTACAACATCTTTGTGCCACTTTCCGACAAGCCGAAGTCGCGCCTGCCGATGGAGGATTTCGAGAAGGCGCGCAACGACCTGATCTGTGAGTTGCACCGTACCCCGACCCGGCGGATGGACAACCAGATCACACAGATCCATGCCTATGCTGAGCGGCTCCGGCTGCACGCGATGGTCATCGACAAGGCCGCCGACACGTTCAAATCGATCCGCGCGCGCTGGCGAGGTCTCTTGCTTCTGCTCTTCGGCGGGCTGGGTGCTGCCGCTTTTGCCACGGGCATGGTTGTGGCGTTGCCGGTGATTGCATTGGCCGCAGTCCTGGCTTTCAGTTTGACGGAGCTCATTACGCTTCCGCGGGCCAAACGGCGTCTGATCCGTCGCTTCGACCAGATTTTTGAAAAGCTGCACGATCGAGAGTTGCTGTTGCGCGACCGGGCGGAGGACTTGCGCATGATGTGGGAAGAGGTCAGCCCACGCGCCCGCGAGATCGCTGAAAAGAGCGGCCTCCAGTCGTTCAAGAAGATGAGTTGGCACGACCGCGAGCTTCTCGAGGAACTGACGGGCAAGCTGATCCCGCAGCTTCGAAGCGAGCTCTACAACGCCATGCGTGGTAGCGAGGCGCCCGCAGCCGATTTGGAGCAGGATCGCCCGGCGATGTTGCCTGCATCAGAGCCGCCCCGTCCGCGACTGGTCGAAGGTGTCGGGTCCGGGACACCTAAGCGCAAGACCTTCTTCTGATGCGAGCAGGCTCGGGCCAAGAAATCGACTAGTCCTGCGTTCGCTTTGCCGTCCACCGGCGGTGCCTTGAGGCGCACCCGCAGCTCGTCACCCAGGGGCTCGCCGAAGGCATTCTCGCGTGCCCGCGGCTGGACGCGCAGCGCGAGCCGCAAAGTGTCGCCCTGCCAGCGGTACCAGCTCACAGCGCCTGAGGCTTTACAGGGCCGGCGGTGGGCAGGGGCGGACGCCAGCTGGGCGGCGCTTGCATCAGAAGGGGCTGCCCGTCAGTGCCCGCAGCGGCGGCAGCAGCAGCATCTGCAGCAGCACCAGGCCGATCATGGCCAGCATGGGCGACAGGTCGATGCCGCTGATGGGCGGCACCAGGCGCTGTGCCGGCTCCAGGATCGGGTCCGTCAGCCGGCTCAGGAGCTCGACGGCAGGATTGAACGGGTCCGGATTGAGCCAGCTCAGGATGACCCGGATCAGGATGGCGAACAGGAAGATGCTGATGATGAGCCCCACCAGCGCTGGAATCGCCCATGCGAAGGCCAAGAGCAGATTGCGGTCGAGGCCGAACAACAGCGCCAGTAGGGCCAGCTCGGCGGATTTCAGCAGCCAGGCGAGCACCAGTGATGCGGTGTCGAGGCCGCGGTAGCCCGGGATCAGCTTGCGCATCGGTCGCAGTACCGGCGACGTGAGCGTGACGACGAATTGTGAGATCGGGTTGTAGAAGTCCGCACGCGTCCATTGCAGCAGAAAGCGGATCATCACCAGGGCGATGTAGAGCCCGAACAGGGTCTTGACGAGGAAGATCAGCGGGTTGGTGAAATAGGCTTCGGTCATGCGTCGGCTCCGAGCAGTTGTGACAACTCCTGTGCACGGTAGCGTGCCGCTGCGACGGCCCGCGCCACCAGGGGCTCCAGCCCGCCGTCGCTGAGCACGCCGAGGGCGCGCTCGGTGGTCCCGCCCGGGGAGGTGACGCGCTGGCGCAACATCCCGGGCGATTCATCGCTCGCCATGGCCATGCGCGCGGCGCCGAGCGCCGTCTGAATGGCAAGGAGCCGGGCCGTCTCGGCATCCAGCCCTTCGGCGACGGCTGCCTTCTCCAGCGCCTCCATGAACAGGAAGAAATACGCCGGGCCGCTGCCGGAGACGGCCGTCACCGTGTCCAGATCGGCCTCGGAGTCGACCCAGCGGGTGAGCCCGCCGGCGCGCAGGATTTCCTCCGCTAGGTTGCGCTGCGCGGGCGATGCGCCGGCCCCGGCGTGGAGCCCGATGGCGCCCGACTGCACCAGCATGGGGGTGTTCGGCATGCTGCGCACCAGCGGGATCTCACCGCCGAGCCAGGCGGCGATGGCGGCCTCGCTGACCCCGGCCATGACCGAGATCACCAGCGGCGCCGGCTGCGGGAGATGTGCCGCCAGCGCCCGGCAGACCGCCGGCGCCACCTGCGGTTTGATGGCCAGCACGACGACGTCGGCTCCGGCCACAGCGGTGGCGTTATCATCGGTGGTTTGCACGCCGTAGGATTCGGCGAGCCGGCTGCGCATCTCGGCGAGCGGGTCGCTGACAATGAGGGCGCCCGGCTCATGGCCGTCGGCGATGAGGCCGGCGACCAGGCTGCGCGCCATGTTGCCGCCGCCGATGAATGCGATGCGGGTCTGACTCAGGGACATGCTGTGGGGGGCCTCCCTCATGGTGGCTGATGCGTGACTGTAGGGTGGTGACGGCGCGGGCTGACGGACGGCTCGCGGCACCGCATGCCGCGCATCCGGGAGTCTTGGCCTTCAGTGCGCGCCGGTCGCCGGTCGGGGGCCGAAGATGGCTGTGCCCACCCGCACCATTGTAGCGCCCTCGGCGATGGCGGCTTCCAAGTCTGCCGTCATCCCCATGGACAGGGTCGCGAGCGGCAGGTCCCGGGTCGCGAGCCGGTCGCGCAGCGCGCGCAGCGCGGCAAAGGGCCGGCGTTGAGCGGCGAGGTTCTCCGCCGGCGCCGGCAGGGTCATCAGGCCCTGTACGGCGATGCCGTCGATGTTTCGGCAGGCGTCGAGGAGCGTCTCCGCTGCCTCGGGCTCGACGCCGGCCTTGCTGGCCTCTCCGCTCAGGTTCACTTGGATGCAGACCTTGAGCGGAGCGGCATCCGCCGGCCGCTGGGCCCCGAGCCGACGCGCATGCTTGAGCTCGCAGAGGCCGTGCACCCAGTCGAAACGGGCGGCGATGTCTTTCGTCTTGTTGGTCTGGACACGGCCGACAAAGTGCCAGCTGAGCGGCAGCGCCTTGAGTACGGCCTGTTTTTCCAGTGCCTCCTGCACATAGCTCTCACCGAACTGCCGCTGGCCGGCGCGGTGGGCCGCAGCGATGCGCTCGGCGCCGTGGACCTTGCTCACGGCCAACAGTGCGACGCTGCCTGGCGGGCGCCCGTAGCGGGCCTCGGCGGACGCGATGCGCTCGCGCACGCGGGCGAGGTTGTCGGCGATGGTGCGGTCGAGGTCGTCGGTTGTCATGGCGCCGTGCTCGTGAGCTGTCTCAGCCCGCGCCGCCCTTCAACCGTGCCACCAGCGCCCGCAGCGCCTGGCCGCGATGGCTGATGGCGTTCTTGGTGTCCGGGTCCAGCTCAGCGGCGCTGCAACCGTGCGTGGGCACGAAGAACAGCGGGTCATAGCCGAAGCCGTTGCTGCCCCGGGGGGCGCGCAGGATGCGCCCCTCCCAAGTGCCGATGCAGATCAGGGGCGTGGGGTCTTGGGCATGACGCAGATAGACCATGACGCATTGATAGCGGGCACTGCGCTCGCCGTCCGGCACCGCGGCAAGCTCGGCGAGCAGCTTCTCATTGTTGGCCTGGTCGTTGGCGCCGGCCCCCGCATAGCGTGCGGAGTAGATGCCCGGCGCGCCGGCGAGGGCGTCCACCTCGATGCCTGAGTCGTCGGCGATGGCTGGCAGACCGCTGCCCGCGCTCGCGTGGCGGGCCTTGAGGATGGCGTTCTCGACGAAGGTGAGTCCGGTCTCCTCCGCCTCCCCGATATCGAACGCGCGCTGGGGCAGCACCTGCAGGCCTGCCGTGGCGAGCAGCTGGTCGATCTCGCGCAGCTTGCCGGGGTTGTTGCTGGCGAGCACGATACGGGCGGGCTGGTCGGCGGTCATGGGCGGCTCCGGGGGCGGCGCGGGCGTGTGCCGGTGCGAATGCCCGCAGCGGATGAAGCGGCGTTGGTCATGTCGGCGCGCGGTGTCAAGACAAAGCCGCCAGCTGGACGGCGATGAGATGCGCGATCCCGGCGGGGGCGAGTCCCGCCTGGCCGCGAGATCCGCACGGGACAACGCAGTCCCCCCAGCAGGTCCTTTGGCCTCCAATGGGCACCCGGGCGCAGACAAGTCCCAC
>NZ_JAIFKJ010000299.1 GCF_019695415.1 Thiohalocapsa sp. | reverse complement strand
GGCGGGGCGTCCTGCCCCGCACGGGAAGCGCCAATAAATCGGCGCTTCCCTAGCTCGCCTGCCGCGTTGCTGCCTGCTCGGCGAAAAAGTCTCGGGAGATCTTGAACACCACAGGGCTCAGCAACAAGAGCGCGACGAGATTGGGAATCGCCATCATGGCGTTCAGCGTGTCGGCGATCGTCCAGACCAGGTCGAGCCCCGAGAGCGCCCCCATCGGCAGCACCAGCACCCAGAGAACGCGAAAAGGTACGATGGCGCGAATGCCGAACAGGTACTCGGCGCAGCGCTCGCCGTAGACGCTCCAGCCGAGGATTGTGGTAAACGCGAACAACGCGAGGCCGAGCGTCACGACATAGGCGCCGGCGCCGGGCAATTCGTTGCCGAAGGCGGCTGCTGAGAGGGCTGCGCCGGTCTCGCCGGACTGCCATGCGCCAGAGACCACGATCACTAAGCCGGTGATCGTGCAGATAATGATCGTGTCGATGAAGGTGCCGAGCATGGCCACGGTACCCTGGCGCACAGGGCTGTCGGTCTCAGCCGCGGCGTGCGCGATGGGTGCGCTGCCGAGACCCGCCTCGTTGGAGAAGATGCCCCGGGCGACGCCCATCTGAATCGCCAGCATGATACCGGCACCGGCGAAGCCACCCACTTGGGCCGTCGGCGTAAAGGCATCCTGGACAATGGTCATAAAGGCCGCCGGCACCTCGCCAATGTTGAGCCCGAGGACCACCAGACCCGCGAGCAGGTAGGCCGTTGCCATCAGGGGCACGAGCTTGCCCGCGACTTGGGCGATCCAGCGAATGCCGCCGATCAGCACCAGCCCCACCGCGGTCATCATCACGGCGCCGGTGATGTAAAACGGCACCGAGAACTTGCTCTCCATCGCGTCGGCAACGGAATTGGCCTGCACGGCGTTGCCGATGCCGAAGCCCGCGAGCATGCCGAAGATTGCGAACGCCGTGGCGAGCCAGGCCCAGTTGCTCCCGAGCCCGTTGCGGATGTAATACATCGGCCCGCCGACGTGGTTGTTGTTCTCGTCCACCTCGCGGTAGCGCACCGCGAGCACCGCCTCGGCGTACTTGGTCGCCATACCCACCAGCGCTGTGATCCACATCCAGAACAGCGCGCCGGGGCCGCCGATGGCAATGGCGGTACCTACGCCGGCGATGTTTCCGGTGCCGATGGTGGCCGACAGTGAGGTCATCAGCGCGTTGAACGGCGTGATGTCGCCCTTGCCGAGCTCCTTGCGCCCCGCCCATAGCATACGGAAGCCAAAGCCGAGCTTGCGCAACGGCAGCAAGCCCAATCCAGCCGTCAGATAGAGGCCGGTGCCGAGGATCAGCACCAGCATCGGCGGCCCCCAGACGAGCCCGTTGACCAATCCAATAGCTTCGGAAATCTGTTCCACGCCTTGCCCCCGAATGACAACAATGGTTTCTGCATCGCGTGCGGCCATTGCCTTGCGCCCGCATGAGCCTCCCCGCAACGGCGACCTCCAAGCATCGGTCGGCCATCCGACGCCGGGTTAGGCCATGGCCCGGCGGCCCGTCCTATACCAGTGGCCCATGCCGGCCCCGCAAGCCCACGCTTAAACGAGGGCCCAAAAGCCCGGGCCACACACAGCGCACCGTCGCCCCGTAAACACAAGCGAGAACACTCGGCCCGCCACGG
>NZ_JAIFKJ010000661.1 GCF_019695415.1 Thiohalocapsa sp. | reverse complement strand
GCCAAGCCCCCGAGCCTAGAGACATGTCGCAAGCCGCCGCCACAGCCACTCCTGCCGCAAGCACCGCCGACAGCCCCGCAGCCGAGGTGCGCCGCGTCGCCGACGCTGTCCGCCGCCGGGTGCTGGATTACACCCTGAAAAACAACGGCGGCTACCTGAGCCAGGCCTGCTCGTCGGCAGAGACCCTGGCCACGCTCTACCTGCGCGTCATGCGCCTGGGCCCGAGCACCGCACCCTTGGTGCCGCGGCCCTTTGCCGGGGTGCCGGGGCCGAACAACCCCAACGCCTTCACGGGCGCTGATTACAACGGGCCCCAGGCGCCGGACCTGGATCGGTTCATTTTCTCGCCGGTGCACTACGCGCTGGTGCTCTACTCGCTGCTCATCGAGCTCGGCCGGCTCGGCACCAACGGCCTGGAGGCCTTCAACCAGGACGGCAGCACCGTGGAGCTCATCGGTGCGGAGCATTCACCCGGGCATGAAGTAACCGCCGGCTCCCTCGCCCAGGCATTGAGCCAGGCTGGGGGCATTGCGCTTGCGCGGCGCCTCAGGGGCGACTCGGGCCGGGTTTGGGTATACATGTCCGATGGCGAGTTTCAGGAGGGTCAGACGTGGGAGGCATTCGCAGCCTTGGCACACCATCGCATCGGCAATCTCGGCGTGTACATCGACGCCAATGCCCAGCAGTGCGATGGCGCCATGGGCGACGTGATGACCATCGAGCCGTTGGCGGAGCGGCTCGCGGCCTTCGGCGCCGAGGTGCGCGAGGTGGACGGCCACGACAGTGATGCGCTCGCCGCAGCCGCAGACGGCCTCGGCGCGGGGGAGCGGCCGCTCGCCGTCATTGCCCGCACCGACCCCTGCCGCGGCATCGAGCTGATGCGCGAGCGCGCGCCGAAGCTCCACTACCTCCGCTTCAAGTCCAAGGCGGAATTCCAGGCTTACGAGGCACTGCTTGCGAAGCTCACCGCGGAGGCGCGGGCATGATCGAGACCGTTACCCGCCCCCACCGCGAGCATTTCGTGCGCTGGGCGGCGCACCGGCCCGAGGTGCTGGTGCTCTCTGCCGATCTGACCTCCTCGTGCGAGGCGGACGGCTTTCGGGATACCTACCCCGAGCGGTTCTTCTCTCTCGGGATGGCGGAGCAGAACATGATGGGCTTCGCCGCCGGGCTGGCCCGCGAGGGCTTCTTTCCGTATATCCACACCTTTGCCGTGTTCGTCACGCGCCGGCCGTTCGATCAGGTGGCCATGGCGATCGCCTACCCGAATCTGCCGGTGCGACTGGTGGGCTTCCTGCCCGGGCTCACGACGCCCGGCGGCGTCACCCATCAGGCCATCGACGACATTGGCCTCATGCGGCTCATCCCCAACATGACCATCCTGGAGACGGGTGACGCCACCGAGGTGACATCCGTGCTCGACGTTGCCCAAGCCGTCGATGGGCCCGTCTACATCCGCCAGCTGCGCGGCGAGGTGCCGCGGCTCTTCCCGGCGGATGAGCCGATGCGGCTGGGCCGCGCCAGGCCCCTTGCGGACGGCAGTGATCTTTGTGTCATCTCCAGCGGCATCTGCACCGAGGAGGCGCTGCGGGCCACCGCCGCGCTGAGAGCCCAGGGCCTCGGCGTGCGCCACCTGCATGTGTCGACGCTCAAGCCGTTCGACGACGCGGCGCTGCCGGACGCCATCGACGGAGTGCGCCTGGGTGTGATCACCATGGAGAACCACAGCATCATCGGCGGCCTCGGTGCGGCCGTGGCGGAGCTGATGGCGGAGCACGGCATCGGGCGCCGTCTGCTGCGGCTCGGGCTAAAGGATACCTATGCCCATGGCGCGAGCAAGCCGTATCTGCTGCGCGAGTATGGGCTGGATGCCATGGCGCTGATAAAGGCGGCCGAGCAGCTCGCCGGCGCGCCGCTCGCCATCAACGAGACAGATCTTGCAGCCGTACGGCTAGGCACGTTGACGGCCGCGGAGAAGACAGAAGACCTTTGATTCCGGGCGGAATGCCCGGGTGATGCAGCAATTTCATGGAGACGCTTGATGTCCGATCTCGAAATCCTCTGCGAGCACAAACCCTCTCCTGCGAAGCTTGAAGTGCTTGGCGTGGAGCAGTGGCCGATTTGGAAAAAAGAGCCGTCCACCTTCCCTTGGACCTACGATCAGACGGAGACCTGTTACATCATCCGCGGCAAATTCACCGTAACGCCCGAGGGCGGCGCGCCGCAGCAGTTCGGCCGCGGAGACCTCATCACCTTTCCCGCCGGCCTCTCCTGCACCTGGGAAATCACCCAGGCGGTGGAGAAGCACTACGACTTCCAGTAGCAGGCGCCGCGGTCATTGCGGCTGCCGGCTGTCGGTTAGGATGCACCGGACTGCCTGCGCCAGCCGCAAACTCCCATATCACGCTGCTGCGCCTTAAGCGGACGGGTCATCCATACTGCCCTGCCGATAACCGAACAGGTCCAAGCAGACATGGCGGAAGCCTAGGCCTTGCAGGGCCTCGCCGACCTCGTCTGCCTGCCGAACGAGCCGCTCGCGCTGCGTCGGTGCGACCTCGATACGGGCGACGTTGCCGTGGCTGCGCACCCGCACGGACTCGAAGTCCCGCTCGATGAGCAGGCGCTCCGCCTCCTCCACACGCTGCAGCTCGCGCATGGACACGGGTTGGTTGTGGCGCAGCCGCGTGAGCAGGCACGCGTTGCTCGGCTTCCGCCACGTGGGCAGCCCCAACGCTTGCGAGATGGCGCGCACCCCATCCTTATCCACACCCTGTTGGATGAAGGGCGTGCCGACGCCTAGCTCGCGCAGGGCATGCAGTGCCGGTCGGTTCCGTTCCGCGTCATCAAGATTGCTCGCATCCAAGAGCTTCTCGTGCCCCAAGAGCTCGGCGCGCTCGCGCAGCAGCTCGTACATCCGACGCTTGCAGCGATAGCAGCGGTCCGGCGGGTTATCCTCCATGCCCGCCGGCATATCCATCTCCACCAGCTCATGGCGGAGCCCCAGCTCATCGGCCAGGACCACGGCGTCGCCGATCTCCTGGCGAACCATGTAGGGGGTCACGGCAGTGAGTGCGACGACTTGCTCGGCGCCGAGTGCCTCCCGGGCGCAGGCCAGCAACAGGGTGCTGTCCACGCCGCCCGAGAATGCCACCGCGACGCTGCCCGCATTGCGCAGGCTCTCCACGACAGCCTGAAACCTCGGGTCCATCTGTATCCTCCTCGGTGTCTGCCGGCCGCTCTTATTGGTATGCAATGGACCTGATCGATGGAACGCGTCTGCGGCCAGCCGGAGAGTATAGTGGATGCCGTCCTAGCCCACCCGGACATGCGCCGGGCAACGCGTCCGGGCTGCCCCGCGTCAGTGATAGAATCAGCGGCAATTGGCAGACGCGCGCCAACTCGTCACAATGTAAGCCGCACGCCAGCGCCCCGTGGCGGCGCTCGCTCAGTCAACGTGTGCCAGGGCCTGCTCCCCGGCACAGACCAACACAATCTCCGCCGGCGGATGCGGGACAGCCCACCTCGGCGGTGACTCCAGAGGAGACCTCGTTCCGATGCGTAATCAAGTGCTGCTGATCCTTGTCCTGCTGTGCGCCTTGGTGGGTGCGCCCATCGCTGCCACGGCCTCCGAAGGGATCTCAATTGGCGACACGGTGCTCAAGATGCCGCTCGCGGATGACGTCTCCATGGACGACGCGGTGGATTCCATGAAGCTCCGCGCCAATACCCTGAACTTCAAGCTCGTGGCCCACCTGCCGCTCTACAAAGAGCTCGAAGCCATGGGCATCGACACCAAGCGCATCGAGATCTTCCAGTTCTGCGACGCGCGCATCGCCAACGAGATGGTCATCTTCAACCCGGACTTCTCGGCATACCTGCCATGCCGCATCACGCTCATTGAAGATGCCGACGGTAAGCCCTGGCTGGTCACGCTGGATCTCGGCAAGATCATCCCAACCGCCAACCTCTCTCCGGAGCTGCAGGAAAAAGCCGAGATGGTGCGCGATAAGATCGAGTCCATCATGACGGCGGGTGCCAACGGGGAGCTTTAAGCAAACGCCGGCGTCTTGGCTTTTCGCGCGCGGGGCAGGATGTCCCGCCAGTTCAAGCACGTAAGGGCTTGAATCCGAACAGGCCCGCCGCCCTCGGACTCTTGGCCGGGATGGCCAGTAAGTCGGTACCTCCTTGAGCGCGCCAAGCCCAAGCCAAGGGTTGGCGCTTATGCGGCCCTGAGCCCGTCCACGCGCTGAAAGCCGCGTGGCAGCATCCCGCCACGGCGGCCGCGCTCTCCAACATAGTGCTGCAAGTCGTCCGGCTTCAGCGTCAATGTGCGTTTGCCCGACAATACGGCGAGGCTCGCTCCGGCCGGAAGCACCACGATGGCGACGACGATTTCCTCGCGTGCCTGCGCACGTGCTGAGGGTATGCCGATGATCTTATTGCCCTTCCCCCGGTTTAACTCCGGGAGCTCCGAGCAAGGGAAGGCCAGCAGGTGGCCGCTGCTCGTCGCGGCCACGACAAGATCGGCGCTGCTCCCCGGCACCTGCACCGGCCCCAGCACTCGCGCTCCGCTAGGCAGTGTGAGCACGGCCTTACCCGCTCTGGCTTTGGCCTGAAGGTCGGACAAGGTGCAGACGAAACCGTAGCCCGCATCAGAGGCCAAGAGCCAGCGGCCATCCGGGTCGCCGCCGAGCACCGCGACAAAGCTCGCGCCGGGCGGTGGCTCGAGGCGACCGGTGAGGGGCTCGCCTTGGCCGCGGGCCGACGGCAGCGTGTTGGCCGGCAGCGAATAGCTGCGGCCGGTGGAATCGAGGAAGACAGCTGATTGATTGCTCCGCAGTCGTGCCGCATCAAGAAAGGCATCTCCGGACTTATAGCCCAGGGATGTCGGATCGATCTCGTGCCCCTTGGCCGAGCGCACCCAACCCTTCTGTGACAGGATCACGGTCACGGGCTCGCTTGGGCTGAGCTCAGTGTCGTTCAGGGCCTGCGCACTCTCACGCTGCACCAGCGGCGAGCGGCGATCGTCGCCGTAGGTCTCGGCATCCTGCTCGATTTCTTGAATGATCAAATCCCGCAGCTTATCGGCGTCGCCGAGGGTCGCCTGAAGGTGGTCACGCTCGGCCTGGAGCGCTTCCTGCTCGCCGCGGATCTTGAGCTCCTCCAGCCGGGCCAACTGCCGCAGCCGGGTGTTCAGCACGTACTCGGCCTGGGCGTCGGAGAGCTCGAAACGCGCCATCAGCACGGGCTTCGGCTCGTCCTCGGTGCGGATGATGCGGATCACCTCGTCGATGTTCAGCAAGGCGACTAGGAGGCCTTCCAACAGGTGCAGGCGCTCCAGAACCTTGTCGAGACGATGCTGCAGACGCCGGCGGACAGTGGCGCGGCGGTAGTCCAGCCATTCGCTCAGGATCTCCCGCAGATTCATGACCCGCGGGCGACCGTCCATGGCGATCATGTTGAGGTTCACCCGATAGCCCTTTTCCAGGTCCGTGGTGGCGAACAGGTGGGACATGAGGCGCGGCACATCGACCCGGTTCGAGCGGGGCACGATGACGAAGCGCGTCGGGCATTCGTGGTCCGACTCGTCGCGCAGATCTTCGATCATCGGCAGCTTCTTGGCCTGCATCTGGCCCGCGATCTGCTCCATGATGCGGTTGCCTGACACTTGGTAAGGCAAGGCCGTGATAACGATCTCGCCTTGCTCCAAGCTCCAGCGGGCGCGTTGCTTGATGCCGCCCTGACCGGTCTCGTACATGCGCCGCAGCTCGTCACGGGGTGTGACGATCTCGCCGGCCGTCGGCAGGTCGGGCCCCGGCACATGCGCCATCAGTTCCACCACGCCGGCATCCGGATGGCGCAGCAGGTGGACGCAGGCTCGGGCGACTTCGCGCAGGTTGTGCGATGGGATGTCTGTCGCCATGCCAACGGCGATGCCGGCCGCACCGTTCAGAAGCAGATTGGGCAGTCGCGCCGGCAGGAGCTTGGGCTCTTCCAGGGTGCCGTCGAAATTGGGCTGCCAGTCGACGGTGCCCTGCCCCACCTCGGTCAGCAGCACCTCGGCGTAGCGGGCCAGCCGCGCCTCGGTGTAGCGCATAGCCGCAAAGGACTTGGGGTCGTCCGCGGAGCCCCAGTTGCCCTGACCATCGACGAGCGGGTAGCGGTAGCTGAAGGACTGCGCCATCAGCACCATGGCCTCGTAGCAGGCCGAATCGCCGTGCGGGTGGAATTTGCCGAGCACGTCGCCGACGGTGCGCGCGGACTTCTTGAACTTGGCCGTGGCGGACAGACCGAGGTCCGACATGGCATAGAGAATGCGCCGCTGCACGGGCTTCAAACCGTCCCCGACATGCGGCAAAGCACGGTCGAGGATGACGTACATGGAATAGTCCAGGTACGCCCGCTCACTGAAGAGATGTAGCGGAAGGCGCTCCAGCCCCTCCGGATTGGGTGCAGTCAGATCACTCATCTGCAGCTAGCTCGGCTGCCCTGCAGAGCCGCACAGGCGCCTTGCCTGGCCTGCGCGACGCAACGCCTGCCGTCAGTGGGCACCGGCACCTCGCAGTGAGGCTTCAACCATCATCCACAGAATGTGCAGGATGACCCAGGTGTACACGCCTGCGATGAGATCATCGAGCATGATGCCGACGCCTCCCTTGACCTGTCCGTCGAAGCTCGCGATGGGCCAGGGTTTGGCGATATCGAAGGCGCGGAAAAGCGCGAAGCCCGCGATGACCCACATGATGCCGGCAGGGGCGGCGATCATCGCGATCAGAAACCCGACGACCTCGTCCCAGACGATGGCCGGCGGATCATCGGCACCCATTTCCTCGGCGACGCTGCCGACGGCCCAGACGCCGGCTGCAAACAGACCGGCGACGACGAGCACATACAGCGCCACCGGCAACATGGACAGCACGAAATAGAGCACAACCCCCACGAGGGTACCCACGGTACCCGGGGCCTTGGGTGCAAGCCCGGCGCCGCCGGCGAAGGCGAGCAGATGCTTGGGATCGGACGTGTTAAAAGAGGGGGCCGTGGTCTCGGCAGATGCGTTCATCGAAGGCTCCTTATCTCACAACAATGATCGGAATCAAGGGAAAGCAGAAAAGCGCTGCGATTGTCGCATAGGAGTGCCGCTTGGGTCCCGGCGCGGTGTGCGCGCCGCCGTCGGCGGCACGCGCTCCAGGTTGGCCAAGCTCAGTCGTCGCGGCGGAAATGATCGTAGCCGCCGCCGCTGGGGCGCCAGAGGCTACCGTTCGCACGCACACAGCGCAGACCGCTGCCGGCCTCGATGTCCCCTATGATGGTGAGCGGACACCCGGCGGCCGCCCCCAGCACCGGCAGCCGGCACGCTGCCGCGCGGGGCAGCGTGAAGCAAAGCTCGTAGTCATCGCCTGAGGCCAGAGGCAGCGCCCAGTCGTCCCGCTCCGCTACCACGGCCGCCACCTGGTCCGCCATGGGTACGCGCTCGAGATCCAACCGCGCGGCGCAGCCACTGGCAGCAAGCACATGGCCGAGGTCTGCGATCAGGCCGTCTGAGAGGTCGATGGCGGACGTGGCTATATCGCGAAGCATCTCGCCTAGGGCGACGCGCGGCGTCGGCCGTTCCAACCGCCGACGCAGGTAATCGTCCACCGGCTCGCCAGCCGACAGGTGCCGCAACGCGAGCCCCGCATCGCCGAGGGCGCCACTGACGCAAATCAGGTCCCCGGGACGCGCCCCGCTCCGGCGCAGGGCATGATCGGCGGGCACGAGCCCATGCGCCTGCACGGTGATGGTGAGTGGCCCGCGCGTGAGGTCGCCGCCCACGAGGCGCACGTCTTCCGCCGCTGCCAGCTCCCCGAAGCCGCGGGCGAAGGCCGCAACCCACCCGGCATCCGCCTCCGGCAGGGTCAGCGCCAGCGTCGCCCACGCGGGCTCGGCGCCGACGGCGGCGAGGTCGCTCAGGTTCACGGCCAGAGACTTCCAGCCCAGGGCTGCCGGGTCGCAGTCCGGCAAAAAGTGCACCCCGGCGACCAAGGTGTCGATGCCGACCGCCAGCTCCCGCCCCGGGGGGACCCGCAACAGGGCGCAATCGTCGCCGACATCCACCAGGACGTCGTCGCGCCCGGCACCGACCCCTGTGAGATGGCGGCGAATCAGATCGAACTCTGACACCCGTGCGACCTCGACCAGAGCAGCGCGTTGCGTGCTCAGCGACCGGCGCCGCCGCGCACGCCGCGGGCGAGCTTGTCCAGCACGCCGTTGATATAACGGTGGCCGTCGGTGGCGCCGAACTCCTTGGCGAGGTTAACCGCCTCGTTGATGATGACGCCCACCGGCAGCTGCGGCGAGTACAGGAGCTCGTAAGCACCAATGCGGAGGATATTTCGCTCAACCGGGTCCAGACTGGTGACGGCGCGGTCCAGCAGCGGGCGCAGCGCGTCGTCGATGGCATCCGCCTGGTCAGCGGCACCGCGCACTAGCTCGCTGAAGAGTTGTGCGTCGTAGCGCACGGGCACCACCGTGTCGCCGTCGGTGGATTCGCCCAGCAGGTTTTCGGCGACGGCAGCGGCCCAGGCGGGATCATCCAGAAAATGACGCACGACTTCCGCCGGGTCCTGCATGCTGAGCTGCCACTGATAAAGCGCCAACAGCGCGTAACGACGGGCTTCGCTCCGTGGACCGGCCATTTAATCGAGCTGCCGCAGCAGATCGACCATCTCGAGGGCTGACATCGCTGCCTCCGCACCCTTGTTACCGGCCTTGGTGCCAGCACGCTCGATGGCTTGCTCGATGCTGTCCACCGTGAGCACACCGAAGGCCACGGGCACCGCATGCTGCAGGCTCACCTGGGCGATGCCCTTGACGCATTCACCGGCGACGTATTCGAAGTGCGGCGTACCACCCCGAATGACAGCACCCAGCGCGATGATGGCGTCGAAGCCGCCCTTCGCCGCGATGCGCTCGATGGTGATGGGCATCTCGAAAGCACCTGGGACCCGCACGATGGTGAGATTGGCCTCATCAGCGCCGTGGCGCAGCAGGGTGTCGACGGCGCCCTTCTCCAGGCTCTCGACGATGTAGCTGTTCCAGCGCGACACTACCAAACAGAAGCGTCCCTGGTCCGCACGCATGGCGCCTTCGATGGTCTTGATCATGGTCTGTCACCGAAATTGATTGCTGTGATCACGGCGGAGTCGCCGCTCTCACTGATGCGCCTGGATTATCGCGGCGGAGTCGCCACGCTCGCCCCAAGCTGTCAGCTGTTCGCGGCGGGGACGCTACTCCCACGGGTAGGGTCAGCTGCCCACGTACTCCACGACTTCGAGGTCGAACCCAGAAATGCCGTGCATGGCCTTGGGCGCACTCATGACCCGCATTCTGCGCACCCCGAGGTCGGCGAGAATCTGCGCGCCGATGCCATAGGTCCGCAGCTCGCTGCGGTCTGTGCGCGGAGGCGGCGCCTGATCTTCACGCTTGAGGTTGCACAGTTGCCGGACCTTACTCAGCACGTCATCAGACCGGTCGCGGTTGCGCAATACGACGATCACGCCCTCGCCCGCCGCGGAAATCTGCTGCATCACATCCTTGAGGGGCCACCCGCAGGCTGAGTGATCGCCCCCGAACAGGTCGCAGAGCGTGTTCTGCAAGTGAACCCGCACCAGCGTCGGCCGCTCCGGCGAAATATCGCCCATCACCAGCGCCAGATGCACTTCTCCCTCGATGGTGTCACGGTAGGCGGTGACGCGGAACTTGCCAAACTCTGTCGACAAGTCGCAGCGCTCCTCTGGCATCACGGCCTTCTCGTTGGCGACACGATAGTGGATCAGGTCGGCGATGGTGCCGACCTTGAGCCCGTGCTCAGCGGCAAAGGCCTCCAGATCCGCCCGCCGCGCCATGGTGCCGTCTTCGTTGAGCACCTCAACGATGACCGCAGCCGGCTCGAACCCCGCCAGCCGCGCCAGATCACAGCCCGCCTCTGTATGCCCGGCCCGAACCAGCACACCTCCCGGCTGGGCCATGAGCGGAAAGACGTGTCCCGGCTGCACGAGGTCCGTTGCCGTCGCGTCCGGTGCCACGGCGGCGCGGATGGTCTGGGCGCGGTCCGCCGCGGAAATCCCGGTCGTGACGCCGCGGGCAGCCTCGATGGAAACGGTGAAGGCCGTCGAGTGCGGTGCATTGTTGGCATTCACCATGAGTGGCAGGTGCAACCGCTCGCAGCGGGCCTTGGTCAGGGTCAGACAGATCAGCCCCCGGCCGTACTTGGCCATGAAATTGATGGTTTCCGGCGTGACGCAGTCTGCGGCGATCAGGAGATCGCCCTCGTTCTCCCGGTCTTCATCGTCCATGATGACGACCATTCGGCCGGCGCGAAGGTCACTGATGATTTCTTCGGTGGAATGCAGCGGCATGAGCTGGCGGGGAAAGACGGCGCGCGGGAGAGACGTCAAAACAGCCGGACAGGGTACCAGAGCGCGGAGTCTGCGTCATGGCCCCAGCTTGGTGGCGTGGCAGGTGGCACCCGCGCGGCCCGATGGGCCCGCCGGCGCTCGCGAGGTCTGCGCAGCGGGGACATCGGCCTTCGCGCCGCAAGCATGAGCGATCAGCGGTCAGCTTGCGAAGCCGTGCCGGCGCAAGAACTCCACCGTGATGGCATCGGTGCCGGCCTCCGCCGCGTGGTCGCCGAGCAGCAGGCGCTCCAGGTATCGGGCAAGCAGGTCTACCTCCAGGTTGACTCGGGTGCCCGCGTGGTAATCGCCGATAATGGTCTCTTCTAGAGTATGGGGCACGATGTTGAGGTCGAACACGGCGCCGACCACGCGGTTGACCGTCAGGCTGGTGCCGTCCACGCAGATAGACCCCTTATGCGCGATGTAGCGGGCGAGCTCGCCGGGCGCGTGGATCTGCAGCCGCCAGGAGCGGCCATCTTCACGCATTTCCAGCACCTGACCAACGCCATCCACATGTCCGCTGACCAGATGCCCGCCCAGCGGCGTGGACAGCGTCAGCGCCGTCTCCAGATTGACCCGCGCCCCGCTGCCGAGGCCGCCAAGCGTGGTATTGGCGAGCGTCTCACGCGACACATCGGCAGAGAATCGGCCGTCATCCAGCTCCACGGCCGTCAGGCAAACACCGTTGACGGCGATGCTGTCACCCAGACTCACCCGGGCCAGGTCCAGCTTCCCAGCGCGCACGCTGATCCGCATGTCGCCGCCCACAGGCGCAAGACGCTCGACCTCGCCAATGGCTTGGATCAGGCCCGTGAACATCTGTCTGCAATCGCGCTCCGGTGTGCGGTCTTGACGATTCGCTGTCGCGCCGGAAGCAGAGGTTTCCGCGCGCTCAATCCACGCTCAGGAAGTCGGCACCACGGGGTCGCTCGAAGCGGAACATGGAGTATTGGAGCTGCGGGTTGCGGTCTACGTTGGTGAAAATGAACCTTGTCAGCTGGCCAAAACGATCTTCCATCAACAGGGTGTCCAGCTCGCCGTCGACAAAGCCGATCTGCAGCTTGGCGACGTCCGTCTCCTGCGTCTTCGGAATCAGCTCTGCCCAAGTGCGGTGATCGTCCCGGCTCAGATTGCTGATGCGGAAATACTTCTCCGGCGGCTCCCGGCTCGCCAGCAGCTGGGCCGGTGTGCCGTCCAGGACCTGCTTTTGGCTGCGGTGGGTGACCTGGTTCAGCTCGGTGTCATGCATGTAGATGCGCTTGCCATCGGCGACGATCCGCTGGGTGCTCGGGTCGTCGTACTCCCAAAGGAAACGATTCGGGCGGAGCAGATAGAAGGTGCCGCTCGCCTCCAATGCCGCGCCACCATCCGCGGGAATGGTGATCTGCCGAAAATCGGCCTGCAGGCTGTTCAGGCCGCGCAGGTAGTCGGTAACCTCTTCGACACCGTCCGCTACCACGGCGGCCGCCGGCGTGGTCATGAAGGCGGCCAGCAGCAGCAGATTCGCCGCCGCAGCGCGACCAAGGCGTGAGTGAAAGCAACAGAATGACAACAACTGCTCAGCCCTCCACGGGCGTAGGTGCTAAAACTTCGCGGTTACCGTTGGTCTCCGCCGGGCCGACGATACCGATACGCTCCATCTCTTCAACCATCCTTGCGGCCCGGTTGTAACCGATCTTGAGCTTACGTTGCACGCCAGAGATGGATGCACGGCGACTCTCGACGACGTACTGTACGGCTTCATCGAAGAGCGGGTCCTGATCTTCGACATCGTCGCCGCTCCTTGGCTCCGGATCGATGCCGGGCAGGTGCTCGCCCGGCTCCTGCAGAATGGTGTCGATGTATTCGGGCGCGCCCTGCTGCTTGAGGAAATCCACGACTCGGTGGACTTCATGATCGTCCACGAAGGCGCCGTGCACGCGCTGCGGAATGCTGCCCCCAGGCGGCAGGTAAAGCATGTCGCCGTGGCCGAGGAGGTGCTCGGCGCCCATCTGGTCCAGCACCGTACGCGAGTCCACCCGTGCCGAGACCTTGAAGGCCATGCGGGTGGGGATGTTGGCCTTGATCAGGCCCGTCAGCACGTCCACTGAGGGGCGCTGCGTTGCAAGGAGAAGATGAATGCCCGAGGCCCGGGCCTTTTGCGCGAGCCGGGCGATGAGCTCTTCCACCTTCTTGCCCACCACCATCATCATGTCCGCCAGCTCGTCGATGATGACGACGATGTAAGGCAGTTTGGTGAGCGTCGGCAGCTCGGGCTGACCGTCCTCATCGAAGCTGGGCGCCATGTCGTCGGCCAGCTTGTAGAGGGGGTCCGGAATGGGGGTGCCGGCGTCGATAGCGTCCTGAACCTTGCGGTTGTAGCCGGCGATGTTGCGCACGCCCAGCGCCGCCATGAGCTTGTAACGCCGCTCCATTTCGCCGACACACCAGCGCAGCGCATTGGCCGCCTCCTTCATGTCCGTCACCACCGGGGTGAGCAGGTGCGGGATACCCTCGTACACCGAGAGCTCCAGCATCTTCGGGTCCACCATGATGAGGCGGACATCCTCGGCGCTGGACTTGTACACCAGACTCAGGATCATCGCGTTGATGGCCACGGACTTGCCGGAGCCGGTGGTGCCGGCAATGAGCGCGTGGGGCATGCGGCCCAGGTCCGCCACCACGGGCTCGCCGGCGATATCGGTTCCCATCCCGATGGTGAGCGGCGATTTGGCCTCGACGTACGCACGGGAGCCCAATGTCTCGCTGAGGTACACCATTTCGCGCTGGTCGTTCGGCACCTCCAGCCCAATGACGGATTTACCCGGGATCACCTCCACCACGCGCACACTGACCTTCGACAGTGCACGGGCGATGTCCTTGGCGAGCCCGGTGATCTTGCTCACCTTCACGCCGGGTGCGAGCTCCAGCTCGAACAGCGCGACCACAGGCCCCGGGTGCACCGCTACGACCTGCGCGACCACGCCGAACTCCGCAAGCCGCGCCTCAAGCTCCCGCGACATGGTCTCCAGCTGCTCTGGGCTGACGGCACGGCTGCTCTTCTTCGGCGGATCCAGGAGCTCGAGCGGCGGGCGGTCGCCAGTGCCGCCGGCGAGCCGCGGCAGCGGCAGCTGTCGCTGGTCGCCCGCAGGCTTGCCCCGCTTGCGCCTCGCCGCTGCCCCCACTGCGGGCGAGGGGTCCGGTGCCGAGCCGCGCTCGGCGACGGGCAGTGGTGCCGGTGCAGCCGGCTCGGCGCCGCCGCTCCCGTAGAAGCTGGCAACGTCGGTTAGGGCCTCATCGCCCGGCATCGGCTCGGGCTGCGATTGCCGTGCGACAAAGCCGCGCGGTATGGCGCTGAACTCAGCGACGCCTTCCGGGGGACGCGGCTCGGCCTCACCCGGTGCATCCTCGGCGTGGTCGGTCAGTGCGTCCGCCGACGGCTCGCGTGAGGGCAGGCGCAGATGGCCCAAGCCCCGCCCCAAGAGACCCGGAAGTGCCCGCAGCCCTTGCACCGGCAGCCGGAACAGGGCCAGCGTGAGCGCGCCGAGACCATCCACCACCTGCAACGGACTGATACCCGTCGTGAGCAGAAAGCCCACCAGAAACGCCGCCGTGAGTGCCAAAGAACCGCCGGCGTCGCCAAAGGCCACCAGGGCATACTCGGTGATGAGGAGTCCGAGGCCGCCGCCGATGCCATTGGGCAGATCCTGCATCAAGTGTCCGCCGTAGATACTGGCCAGGGCGGCACCCGCGGTCAGCAACAGCAGGAAGCCCACCCAACGCAGCGCGAGCCAGAAGAGCTTGGTCTCCGGCTCTGGCGCCCGCTGGCGAAAAACGAGATATGCGCTCCAGGCCACCATCAGCGGCAACAGATAGGCAAAAACCCCGAACAGAAACAGTGCCAAATCGGCAAACACGGCACCGATGCGCCCGCCGGCGTTGGCGACGGTCTCACTCGGCCCGACGAAGGACCAGCCCGGGTCCTGTGGCGAATAGCTCGCCAGCGCGACCACGAGATAGAGTGCCGCGCAGATCAGGGTCCACATGGCGCCCTCGCGCCAAGCGCGATCCAGATAATCTCCGAGGGTCAGCTGGCCTGCGCGGGTCGCCTGGCTCACGAATCACACCTCTAGCAGAAATGCCCAAAAGCATTATACCGTTATCACAGCTTCTTCGCGTGCTTTCGATCCGGGGGCTCGATGCTCATCGCCACCAGGTCTCAACCGCGTCGGCCCGTTGCCAGAGCACCAAAACTGCCCCCGCGGCGAGCATAGAAGCCGTCCGCAGCAGTGCCTCATGCTCCAACGCGTCCGCCCGCTCGGCCGCAGAACGCGTCCGCCGTCCGCTCAAGGTTCGGCGCTTCGCTGTGGAAGCAGTCTAGCGGCTGCGGCACCCCCAGTCTTCGGTAAGGGCCCGGTCTGCGCGCGCCCTGCTCGAGCATCGCCGGCAAGCGCACAGATCAGCGCTGCCGCCGCGTCGCCCGCGGCGCGATGGCCGGCGGGGTTCCAGTGACCGAGCCCCGGGCGGCCGCCGGCGAAGCCGTGCAGCAGCAGACCCTCGCGCTCCGCGTAGTCTGCCAGCAGTGCGGGCAGGTTCAGCACCGTTAGATCGAGGCGCTCAGCGATATCCAGCAAGCGACGCACAGGGTAGCCGAGATCCGACACCCCCAGCGCGGCGGCGAAGCGCGCGCTGACCCTGGCCTCAGGGTGCACCTGAACCCCGGTGCCGATCAGCATCAGGACCGGAGTCGCACCGTCGGCACGTGTCTCGGCGGCGAAGGCCCCGAGCATCGCCTCGGTGACCGCCCAGCTCTGCTCCCAGGCGCCGTGCGCCGGGGGACGGTAGACCGCGTTGTCGACGCCGGGCTCGCTGGGCACCTCGGGCTCCCCGGGCCGGCAGCCCCCCGCGGCCTGGCCCGCCAGGCCCCGCAGGCCCCACCCATCCCGGGCCTGTCCCGCCCGCTGCGCGCTGCGGGGGTGCACCCACCCCCCATGCCCCGCTCGCCCCAACGTCGATGTCGCTCTTCGGTAGGCTGGCTGCCGGCGAAAGCCGGCGTCCAGAGCCAACTGACCGGCGTCGAGGCGGAAATACGGTCGCAGCGGCTCCGTGTTCAGCGCCGGGTGGTTTTCTGTGAAATCGTTGCCGATGAAGAAGGCCAGCACGGCGAAGTCCGGCGCGAAGCGCGCGGCGTGCTCGCGCCAGGCCAACAGGGACTGCGCCGTACTCCAACCGCTGACGGCAAAGTTGAGTGCTTGGAATTCGGCGGTCACCGGACAGATATCGCCATTCAACCGCTCTGCCATGACCCGCCACCAGGTTTCGTGCAGCGGCACCTGGACGGCCTCGGTAAAGGAGTCGCCGAGCACGGCGACACGCAGGGTCCCCGGCGGCTTGCGCCGTGCGTGGTCAATATCGCGGAAGCCGAGCGTGTTTGTCTCCACCAGGGCAGCACCCTCGAAGCGCTGCCAGCCGCGGATTTGCGGCGGCGGCCGCCACCCCAGCACTGGGTCCACGCGTTTGGCAACGGCCCAGTAATAGGACTGCCCGGCGACGCGCAGCAAACCCTCGCCCAGCAGCAGCGCGAGGACCAGCGCAATCAGCAAGAGGCTGAGCGCTGCGACACGATGATGCTTGCAGGACAAGGATGTGTTGGGGTCAATGCGGGGAGCGTTGGCCGACGCGGCGCGATAGAAGACCGCCAGCTCGCCACGTCGCGCACAAGTATAGCCCTCAACTCGAGCCCGACAGCAGGAAACCTGCCCATTGCTGAGAGATGCCCGTCGGCTGCGACTTTACCGTCCTTCCGGTGGCGCGTAGCATTTTGCGCTTTGACCGCGAGGGCCGGCGTGGCTGCCGAATACAAGGCTGCCAAGCGGTGCCCCGCCAGGAGACAGACCCATGAGCGAGACCAAACACTGCCGTCTGCTGATTCTCGGCTCCGGCCCCGCCGGGTACACCGCCGCCGTGTATGCAGCGCGCGCCAACCTGAGTCCGGTGCTCGTCACCGGCCTGGAGCAGGGCGGGCAGCTGATGACCACCACCGACGTGGACAACTGGCCCGGCGACCCGGACGGTGTGCTGGGTCCGGATTTGATGGACCGCATGCGCAAGCACGCGGAGCGCTTCGAGACTGAGCTCGTCATGGACCAGATCAACGCCGTCGACCTCGGCAAGCGCCCGTTTACTCTCACAGGAGACAGCGCGACCTACACCTGCGACGCACTGATCATCTCCACCGGCGCCAGCGCCAAGTACCTGGGCCTGCCGTCCGAGGATGCCTTCAAGGGTCGCGGCGTCTCCGCTTGTGCCACCTGTGACGGCTTCTTCTACCGCGGCCAGAAGGTCGCCGTCATCGGCGGCGGCAACACCGCCGTGGAGGAAGCCCTGTATCTGTCCAACATCGCCTCGGAGGTGACCCTCGTGCACCGGCGCGATGCCCTGCGAGCCGAAAAGATCCTCCAGCAAAAGCTTTTCGACAAGGCCGAGAATGGCAACGTGCGCCTGGCCTGGAATCACGTGTTGGACGAGGTTTTGGGCGATCAGTCCGGCGTCACTGGCATCCGCATCAAAAACGTGCAGAACGACACGACCGAGGAGATTGATCTCCACGGTGTCTTCATCGCCATCGGGCACCAGCCCAACACCCAGATCTTCGAGGGCCAGCTCGACATGGCCGGCGGCTACATCAAGGTCAAGAGCGGCACCGAGGGCAACGCCACCGCGACCTCCGTCCCCGGCGTGTTCGCCGCCGGCGACGTCATGGACCATGTCTATCGACAGGCCGTCACCTCCGCCGGCACCGGCTGCATGGCGGCGCTCGACGCCGAGAAGTTCCTTGATGAGGTCGCGCAAAAGGCTTGAGTGCGAGCGCTCCCCAGGGGCCAGGGACTGCAGGCGCTCGGCGACGCGCCCGCGGCACATAACCTGCCGCAGGTGAGCCAATGCAGGTGAATCGCCGCAGCTTCCCCACCGTTGCCCTGCTGCTGTCGGTGCCGCTGCTGGCCGTCGTCATCTTCGGCGGCGGCCCGCCGGGCGGGGCGCCGCGGCTGCCGCTGCTTGGGCTGCTGCTGGTCGCCGAGCTCGGCCTCATCGTCAACCTCGTCGCGGCGTACTTCGGCATCGGCGCCCTGCGCGAGCAGCCACGGCCCCGCGGCGCGCTGCTGCGCTTTGCGGCGAACCTGGTATTGGCGGCAGATTTCGGTCGCAACCTGCTGATCCTGTGGCCGGGCTGATGACGGGGCCGGCAGTCTATGTATCGACTCACCACCCTCACCGCCATCGACGAGATCCCGGCCGCGGACTGGAATGCACTGGTCGGCGACGACCTGCCGCACCTGCGCCACGAGTTCCTGGCGGCCATGGAGCACCACGGCTGCGTCGGCGAGCGCTTCGGCTGGCTGCCCCGCCATCTGGTGCTGCACGATGAGGCGGAGCGCGCCGTGGCGGCCGCTCCTTGTTACCTCAAGCTCAACTCCTACGGCGAGTTCGTATTCGACTGGGCCTGGGCGGACGCCTACCGCCGCGCCGGCATGCAGTACTACCCCAAGCTGGTCGTTGCCTCACCCTACACGCCGGCGACGGGCCTGCGCATTCTCACCGGCGACAGCCCGGAGCGCCCGACCCTGGCGGCGGCTCTGATACAGGGCTCCGTCCAGGTGGCCGAGCGCCTCGACGTGTCCGGGCTGCACTGGCTCTTCACCAACGAGACCGAGACCGACTGGGCGCGGGCGCAGGGCTTCATGCCGCGGCTTGGCTGCCAGTTCCATTGGCGGAACCAGGGCTATGCGAGCTTCGATGACTTCATCGGCGCGTTTTCCGCGGAAAAGCGCAAGAAGGTCAAGCGCGAGCGCCGGCGCGTGCAGGAGTCCGGCATCCGCATCCGCCGGGTGCGGGGCGACGAGGTCACGCCCGAGGAGTGGCGTATTTTTCACCGGCTCTACGAGGATACCTTCGACAAGCGCGGCGGCATTCCGACGTTGAGCCTGCCCTTCTTCGAGGAAATCGGCCGCAGCATGGGGCGCAACCTGCTGTTGGTGCTGTGCGAGGAACCGGGCGGTGGTGACGGCGGGCGTATTGTCGCCGCTGCCTTCTGCCTGCTGGGAGCGCAGAGCCTGTACGGCCGTCACTGGGGCTGCTTCAAGGACTACCACAGCCTGCATTTCGAGGCTTGCTACTATCAGGGCCTGGACCATTGCATCGAGCACGGGCTCGCGCGCTTCGAACCCGGCGCCCAAGGCGAGCACAAAGTGGCCAGGGGCTTCCTGCCCACGCGCACCTGGTCCGCGCATTGGATCGCAGATCCGCGCTTTCGCAAGCCCATCGGGACCTTCCTCGAGCACGAGATCGACGCGGTGGAAGACTACATCGACGAGATGAACACCCACAGCCCGTACAAGGCCACCGCAGCCGGTCAAGCGAGCGGCGACGCGCCGCCACAGGCTTGAATCAGCAGCGCCGTCATCTGCCCTACCTGCTGGCGCCTGATGACCCCAGCGCCGCCTTCCCCGACGTTGGTGAAGCGCTGACGGACCCGGACGGCTTGCTTGCGGTGGGCGGCGACCTGAGTGTTGCCCGGCTGGTCAACGCGTACCGCCATGGCATCTTCCCCTGGTTCAATGCGGGCGATCCGATCCTCTGGTGGTCGCCGAACCCTCGGACGGTGCTGCGCCCACAGGCACTGCGGGTGTCGCGGAGCCTGCGCAAGCTGCTCAGACGCCGCCCCTTTGGCGTGACGCTGGACCGGGATTTTCCCGCCGTCATCAAAGCCTGCGCCGAGCCCAGGGCCGACGGCGGCGGTACCTGGCTGGTGCCGGAGATGATCGCCGCCTACCGCGCTCTGCATGTACACGGCATCGCCCATTCCGTCGAGGCCTGGCAGGATGGCACACTCGCCGGCGGGCTATATGGTGTCGCCATCGGCGGTATCTTTTTCGGCGAGTCCATGTTCACGCGTGTGGACAACGCCTCGAAGGTCGCGCTGGTGCACCTCTGCCGCTTCCTGGACGAGCACGGCTTTGCGCTCATCGACTGCCAGGTGCTCACCGGCCACCTCATGCGCATGGGCGCGGAGCAGATCCCACGCCACGCGTTCGTGCGGCTCGTCGAGCGCCTGCGCGACCGGGCCACACCAACCGGCGTGTGGGACAACGGCAGCATCACCTATCCGCAGCCACCGCCCCAAATGGGTACAGTCTCGGAGGTCCAGCATGCGCGATGACCGCCCCGCCCGCGGCGACCTGCAGCTCTACCTCACCGGTGAGCATGAATGCTCTTACATCGATGGGCTTCGTGCCCGCACCCTTTTCGTCGATCCGCTGGCGCATATCGACGCCGCCCGCGCGGAGTGGCTGCAGCAAATCGGTTTCCGCCGCAGTGGCCAGCATTTCTACCGGCCCGCGTGCCGCGGCTGCCAGCGCTGCGTCCCGGTTCGCGTGCCCGTGCGGGCGTTCGTTCCGAACCGCTCCCAGCGCCGCAATGCCGCCCGCAACGACGCCGAGCTGAGTGTTGTCGTCCGCCCGGCGTCCCTTGTCCCGGAGCACTACCAGCTCTACGAGCGTTACCTGCTCCACCGCCATGGCGACGGCGACATGGCGGATGACGTCTCGGTGGAAACCTACGCGCGCTTCCTGCTGGCGCCCTGGGGCGGACGGACAAGATTCCTCGAGATGCGCCGCAAGGAGCAAGACGAGAGCCGTCTCGTGGGCGTCGCCGTCACCGACTTCTTCAGCGACGGACTCTCCGCCGTCTACACCTTTTTCGAGCCCGAAGAGTCCCACCGCGCGCCCGGCACCTACGCAGTGCTGACGCAGATCCGCGAGGCCAAGCGGCTGGGCCTTGACTACGTCTATCTGGGTTATTGGATTGGCGAGAGCCCCAAGATGGCCTACAAACATGGATTCCGCCCGATCGAGGCCTGGGACGGTCGCGAATGGCGGCGATACGCCAAGGGCGAGGCGATCCGATTCTAGGGCCCGCGGCGCGACGCCGGCGCCGCCGTACAAACAGCCCCACTGCCGACCAGCGGTCAGTCAAGGCGCGCTGGCCGGGGCTGCAGCTGCATGCTGTGGTAACATGGCGGGCTTGCAAGGCGCTGTCCATGCTGGCCCCGGCGCCGACTCCCAATGCGTTTGAAATCGAACCGCGGCGACGCTCGGGCGGCGCCGGAACCGAGCTAGTACCCGAATCCATGGCAAAAGAAGACGTCATCACGATGGAAGGCACGGTCATGGAGACCCTGCCAAATACGATGTTCCGCGTGGAGCTGGAGAACGGCCATGTGGTCACGGCCCATATCTCCGGCAAGATGCGAAAGCACTACATCCGCATCCTCACCGGCGATAAGGTCACGGTGGAGCTGACGCCCTACGATCTAAGCAAGGGGCGCATCACCTACCGCGCTCGCTGAGGCCGACGCCGGGCCACTATCCCCGAGTCAGTTTCGCGCCCCGGCCAGCAGGGCGTTTTGACGCCGGCGGGAGGCATTGCTTGGCATACCGACCGCAGGTCGTGCGCCCGAGCAGCTTCTACGTAACAACTGGGCCATTCCCTCGGCCCTCAGCCATCGGCCCTTCCCTCAAGCCGCCGCCTTCTCCGAATCGAAGCTGAAGGTCAGCTCGTCATCCTCACCCAGTTTGACGGTGACGGTACCGCCATCGGCGAGCTCGCCGAACAGCAGCTCATTGGCGAGCGGCTTCTTGATGTGGTTTTGGATGATGCGCGCCATCGGCCGGGCGCCCATTTTCGGGTCGTAGCCTTTCTCGGCGAGCCAGGCCTTGGCGTCGGGCTCTACCACCAGGGCGACCTTCTTCTCGGCCAGCTGCTGCTCCAGCTCGAACACAAACTTATCGACGACACTGGCGATGGTGGTCTGATCCAAGGCGCCGAACTGCACCACCGCGTCCAGGCGATTGCGGAATTCCGGCGTGAAATGCTTTTTGAGGGCCTCCATGGCATCCGTCGAGTGGTCCTGCTCGGTGAAGCCGATGGAGCGGCGGCTTGCCTCCTCGGCACCCGCGTTGGTGGTCATCACCAGCACCACGTTGCGGAAGTCCGCTTTTCGGCCGTTGTTGTCGGTGAGTGAGCCGTGGTCCATCACCTGCAGCAACAGGTTAAACACGTCCGGATGGGCCTTCTCGATCTCGTCGAGCAGCAGCACCGAGTGCGGATGCTTGGTGATTTCCTCCGTCAGCAGACCACCCTGGTCGAAGCCCACATAGCCCGGCGGCGCACCGATGAGGCGCGAGACCGTGTGCCGCTCCATGTATTCGGACATGTCGAAGCGGATGAGCTCCATGCTCAGGATGCGCGCGAGCTGGCGCGTCACCTCGGTCTTGCCCACGCCGGTGGGCCCGGTGAAGAGGAAGGAGCCGATGGGCTTCTCCTCGTTGCCGAGGCCCGAGCGGTTCATGCGGATGGCGGAGGTGAGTGCATCGATGGCCTCGCCCTGGCCGTAGACCACCATCTTCAGGTCGCGGTCGAGGTTGCGAAGCGACTCGGTGTCGGACGTGGAGACCTTCTTCGGCGGGATGCGCGCAATCTTGGCGACGATGGCTTCCACATCGCCCACGTCGATACGCTTCTTTCGCTTGGCCGCGGGCTTGAGCTGGACGTTGGCGCCCGCCTCGTCGATAACGTCGATGGCCTTGTCGGGCAGGTGGCGGTCGTTGATGTACTTGGCCGAGAGCTCCGCTGCGGCGCGCAGAGCCGGGTTGGTGTAGCTCACCTGGTGATGCTCTTCGAAGCGCTTCTTCAGGCCCTTGAGGATTTCAAAGGTTTCTTCCACCGTGGGCTCTTGTACGTCGATCTTCTGGAAGCGACGCGTCAGTGCCCGATCCTTCTCGAAGATGCCGCGGAACTCTTGGTAGGTGGTAGAGCCGATACAGCGCAGCTCGCCGGAGGCGAGCACCGGCTTGATGAGGTTCGAGGCATCCATGACGCCGCCGGAGGCCGCGCCGGCACCGATGATGGTGTGGATCTCGTCGATGAACAGGATCGCGTTGGGACGACGCTTGAGCTCGGCGAGCACGGCCTTCAGGCGCTTTTCGAAGTCGCCGCGGTACTTGGTACCGGCGACCAGGGAGCCTAAGTCCAATGCGTAGATGACGGCATCGCTCAGCACGTCCGGCACGTCGCCGTCGATGATCTTCTTGGCCAGTCCCTCGGCGATGGCAGTCTTGCCGACGCCGGCCTCCCCCACCAGCAGCGGGTTGTTCTTGCGCCGCCGGCAGAGGATCTGTGCGGTGCGCTCCACCTCGCCGCCACGGCCGATGAGCGGGTCGATACGGCCCTGACGGGCAAGCTCGTTCAGATTGGTGGCAAAGTTCTCAAGCGCGCTGGAGGATTCCTTTTCTTCCGGACGCGGCTCCTCGGTTTCGGCTTGGGAATCGTCGTCCTGCTCCTCCCCGGGCACTTTGGAGATGCCGTGGGAAATGTAGTTGACGACGTCGAGCCGTGAGACATCCTGCTGGTTCAGCAGATAAACAGCCTGGCTGTCCTGCTCGCTGAACAGAGCTACGAGCACATTGGCGCCCGTGACTTCCTTTTTGCCCGCGGACTGCACATGAAACACGGCACGCTGCAGCACCCGCTGGAAGCCGAGCGTCGGCTGGGTCTCACGGGCGTCGCCCTCGGCGATCAAAGGTGTCGTTTCGTCGATGAAGGTGGCGATGTCGCGGCGCAGCTTATCGGCATCGGCACCGCAAGCCCGCAGCACCTTGGCCGCTGTCGGGTTGTCCAGCAAGCAGAGCAACAGATGCTCGACGGTCATGTACTCGTGCCGGTTCTCGCGCGCTTCCTTGAAGGCGTGGTTCAGGGTGAATTCGAGCTCTTTACTCAACATGTTCTGGCCCCTGGGATAGCGTTAGGTGCAGAAAAGGGGTGCAGGAAACCCGGCGATCCAGCTTGGCGCAGGCACGGCGGGGACTCGGTAGTACACGCGAGACTCAGCGGGCATGTACGCGCCCGTTGCGGCGAAGCCGCTTCGCTGCTGTAGCCTCAGGCTCACGCCTCCTCCATGGTGCACAACAGCGGATGGTGGTTCTCGCGGCTGAAGTCGTTCACTTGGTTGACCTTGGTCTCGGCGATGTCGCGGGTGAACACACCGCAAACGCCGACCCCGCGGGTATGCACGTGCAGCATAACCTGTGTGGCCTTCTCGCGGTTCATGCGGAAGAAGGTCTCGAGCACGTGCACCACGAATTCCATGGGTGTGTAGTCGTCGTTGACCAGCAGCACCTTGAACAAGGGCGGGCGCTTCAGCGCCGGCTTGGACTCCTGGACGACGAGACCCGAGTCCTGGTCTTCGTTTGGATTCCACTCGCTCATGGCTTCTGTTCTGCGCGACTGCTGTGACGGTTGGCAAAAGGTTGATGTTGGCAACAGGCGCCTTCGCTGTCGAGACATCGGGCGCCGGCCGAATTGACGGGGCGCAGGTCGGCCGACTGGCGCGTGCTCCCCGGCCCCGCTCCCGAGGGAGGTCGCTCTGCTGAGCTCGCCGCTGGGAGGATAGATATGGCCATCACACGCCGGGTCTCGGTTTGGCGCGCGAAGAGCCCGCGGATGCCTTTTCTCTATCCTCGAACCTAGCCCCTCGAACTGACTACGACTGGTCGTCGTGCCTTGCGCTCGGGCACGAGCGACTGACCTCGCTTGCCCGAAAACCCATGCGCGACGGGTGCAAGACCGCGTCGAGGCGGCGGCGTCGCGATGTCACGCAGCCGTCCCGCCCAGACCCGTTGTGAGGGCTCGCGCCCAAAAAATACAGCCCTCGCAGACGCGCGTCTACGCTCAGGAGTCGGGGAAAAAGTGCCCTCAGAACCGCCCATCGAAGGCGGCATCAGGGCGGCCAAGGCGTGGGCAATCAGGTTGATTGACCATACGAATCAGCAGACTATACTTCGCCGTTACGGTGTCCGCTCGGCAGCGCCCCGCTGCACGTCGGCACCCGGCATCGCCGCCCCGCGCTGTGGCGCGCGGTTGCCGACAACAACGACCGACTGCCACCCACCAAGAGTACCGCACGACAGCGGTCCAGCACCGGAGGAGTTCCCGCCATGATGACAGGTGTCGTTAAGTGGTTTAACAACGCGAAGGGCTATGGCTTCGTGAAGCCCGACAACCGAGACGAGGACGTTTTTGTACACTTCTCGTCCATCGAAATGGAAGGCTATAAGACCCTCAAGGAAGGCCAGAAAGTCGCGTTCGAGGTCAGCCAGGGCCCAAAGGGACTGCATGCGGCGAAGGTGCAGCGCGCCTACTGATCCCAGCTTCTCACCCCAGGCCGGGCGCCGTCTCGCCGGCGCCCGCCTAGGGCTACATCTTGCCGATAACGGCCTGACCGAACTCAGAGCAGCTGAGCTTGGTGGCGCCGTCCATCAGGCGCTCCAGGTCGTAGGTTACGGTCTTGGCCGAGATAGCGCCCTCGATGCCCTTGATGACCAAATCCGCCGCCTCGGTCCAGCCGAGGTGGCGCAACAGCATCTCTCCAGACAGCAACAGCGAGCTCGGGTTGACCTGGTCCTTGCCGGCGTACTTGGGAGCGGTGCCATGGGTGGCCTCAAACATGGCCACCGTGTCGGACATGTTGGCACCCGGCGCCATGCCGATGCCGCCCACCTGCGCGGCTAGGGCGTCCGAGATGTAATCGCCGTTCAGGTTCAGCGTGGCGATGACGTCGTACTCCTTCGGGCGCAGCAGGATCTGCTGCAGGAACGCATCGGCGATGACGTCTTTCACGGTGATCTCGGTGCCCGTCTTGGGGTTCTTGAAGCTGCACCAGGGGCCGCCGCCGATCTCCTCGGCGCCGAACTCTTCCTTTGCGAGCTCATAGCCCCAGGCCTTGAAGGCGCCCTCGGTAAATTTCATGATGTTGCCCTTATGCACCAGGGTCACCGACGGTCGGTCGTTGTCGATGGCGTACTGGATGGCCTTGCGCACCAGACGCTTAGTGCCTTCGCTGGAGACCGGCTTGACGCCGATGCCCGAGGTCTCCGGGAAGCGGATCTTGGTAACGCCCATCTCCTGCTGCAGGAAATCGATGACCTTCTTCGCCTCCGGCGAGCCGCTCTGCCACTCGATGCCTGCGTAAATGTCTTCAGAGTTCTCGCGGAAGATCACCATGTCCGTATCCTCCGGATGCACCAGCGGGCTCGGCGTGCCGGCGAAATACCGCACCGGCCGCAGGCACACATAGAGATCGAGCTGCTGGCGCAGGGTCACGTTGAGCGAGCGAATGCCGCCACCCACGGGCGTGGTGAGCGGCCCCTTGATGGACACGACGAAATCCTTCACGGCATCCAGCGTCTCGTCCGGCAGCCAGACGTCCTCTCCGTAGACGCGGGTGGACTTTTCGCCGGCATAGATCTCCATCCAGGCGATGCTGCGCTCGCCGCCATAGGCCTTCGCGACAGCTGCGTCCAGCACGTCCTTCATCACCGGCGTGATGTCGATGCCGATACCGTCGCCTTCTATGTACGGGATGATGGGCCGGTTGGGAACGTTCAGGCTGTTGTCGGCGGCAACGCCGATCTTCTCGCCATCGGCGGGGGTCTGGATGTGTTGGTAGGCCATGCTGCAAGTCCTCGACGCGGGCGCCGCTTGCGGCGGCGCGTGGGTGATGGAAGCGGGGAAGGCGGGAAGGCTGGAGTGACGCCGGTAGACCGTGATGTTAACACCCCATCCCGCGCACTCGCCGTTCCGGCATATCCGACCCTGATCCGCTTGAGGCCCCGCTCGAGGCCTTGCGCTCCGGCCGCGACCAGACCCCCGCCCCACATTCGGAC
>NZ_JAIFKJ010000099.1 GCF_019695415.1 Thiohalocapsa sp. | reverse complement strand
GCTCATATCCGTATCCATCGGCAGCGGAAACTCCACCTGCAACTGCTCGGCAAAGGCGGCGACCTCAGCTTTGCTCTCGCCGACGTTCACGGCCACGAGCATGACACCGTCGCCCTCGAGCTGCTCCCAAGCACGCTGCATCGCCGGCATCTCAGCCCGGCACGGCGGACACCAGGTGGCCCAGAAGTTGATGATGACGGGCTGGCCCTGCATGGCTGCAAGGCTGTAGGTTTCGCCGTCAGGACCTTGCAGCTCGAAATCGGGCGCGGCCGGCGTCTCGGGCATCGGGTCGAGCAGACCGTCGGCGGCCGCTGCGGGTGTTGCTTGCGGATCGCCTGCGTCAGCGGCCTGCGTGTGAAAGGGCATTGTCATGACGGCCGCGGCCAGCAGGCCGGCGGTGATACAGTGGTTCACGAGTGTACTTCCTCCCGAGGCTGATGCCGCGCGCACGGTTGCACGCGCATGCGAGGTTACCATGAGCCCCGTTCGACACCCGGTCGGCAACGGCGTTACCAGGACCTGGACACAGCTCCTCTGGGGCGACGCGGCCGCGCTGCCAGGGTGGCAGAAGCGCCTGCGGCTGCCGGCGCGCATGCTCCATGCCATCGTCCGGGATCTGCTGGCGGGCCGACTGACGCTGCAGGCGATGAGTCTGGTCTACACCACACTGCTGAGCCTGGTGCCGCTGCTCGCGGTGAGCTTTTCCGTCCTCAAGGGCTTCGGCGTGCACAACCAGCTGGAGCCCATGCTGTTGCAGGCGCTCCACCCCCTCGGTGCCGACGCGCAGGAGATTGCCGAGCGGCTCATCAACTATGTGGACAACACCAATGTGCGGGTCCTCGGCGCCGTTGGGCTCGCGGTGCTGTTGTGGTCGGTCTTGTCGCTGATCTCGAAGATCGAGCAGGTGTTCAATATGACGTGGCGTGTCGCACGGCAACGGCCGCTGGCGGAGCGCTTCAGCCGCTATCTGAGCGTGCTGTTGGTGGGGCCCGTGCTGCTCTTCTCGGCGGTGGCAGCCTCGGCATCGCTGCGCAATTATTCGGTCGTGCAGCGGCTCGCGGACATCGCGCCGCTCGGCTGGCTGCTCCAAGGCGCCGAGCGTCTCGTCCCCTTGGTGCTGATCACGCTGGCCTTCGCCTTCGCCTACAACTTTGTGCCGAATACCCGGGTGCGCTTCGCGCCCTCTCTCGTGGGGGCCGCAGTAGCAGGCGTCCTGTGGCTCATGGCGGGAGACCTCTTCGGCCAATTCATGGCGGGCTCCACCCGCTATGCGGCCATTTATTCAGGCCTGGCGATCCTGATCCTATTTATGATCTGGCTCTACATCGCCTGGATTATCGTCCTCGTGGGGGCAAACATCGCCTTCTATGCCCAGTACCCCGAGTACCTGATGAGCCGCGACCGCGACTTCCGGCTCAGCAACAGACTGCGCGAGCGCCTTGCGCTGCTGCTGATGCAGGCGGTGGTGCGCAGGCATTACAGCGGCGCCGATGCCGTCGATGACGAGACGCTGGCCCATGACCTGGGCATGCCGCTCACGAATGTGCGCAATCAAGTCGAGCTGCTGACCGATGCCGGTTATCTGGTGGCGACGGCAAGCGACCCGCCGCGCTACGTACCGGCGCAGGCACCAGAGCGCGTCAAGGTGCGGGCGCTGCTGCGACATGTGCGCCGGTTTGGCGAAGATCAGTCGGCGACGCCGAGCCTCCCGACTGGGGCGCCCGTCGCCCAGCTGGAAACATGCCTCCAGCAGGCCATGGACGACGCGCTCGGGGAGATGAGCCTCAAGGACCTGGCCGCGGAAGCGGCGCCCGCCACCAACATAGCATCCCATACAGTCGCCCGAGGCGCCTAGGTTGTCGCTGGGGCTGGCGCGGTGTGACTGGCGTGCTGGGATGACATCCAGGCCAGGGTCAGGCAAAGGGAAGCTTCGCGCCTTCGGGCGCTGCCGGATCGCCAAGCAATGCCCGTACTGGGGCGAAGGAGCGTCGGTGGATAGGGCAGGGTCCGTACCGCTGCAGCGCGGCAAGGTGCTGGGGCGTGCCATAACCTTTGTGCTGCGCGAAGCCGTACTCCGGGTGGTGCCGATCCAGGCGCTGCATCTCCCGGTCGCGCGCAACCTTGGCAAGGATGGACGCGGCGCTGATGGCGGGCTCCAGCCCGTCACCACCCACCACGGCGCGCGCGAAGCAGGGCAGATCGTCCGGGCAGCGGTTGCCGTCCACCAGCGCCAACGTCGGGATGACGCGCAGGGCAAGCACGGCCCGACGCATGGCCAACAAGGAGGCGCGCAGGACGTTGAGCCGGTCGATCTCGACATGGCTGGCCCAGGCGACCGCCCAGGCCTCGGCGCTCTGCTCGATGACCGGGACCAGGGCCTCGCGGGCCGCCTCGGTCAGCCGCTTGCAATCGTCGAGCCCTTCCGGCATCCGGGTAGGGTGGAGTATTACGGCCGCGGCATACACCGGACCTGCAAGCGGCCCGCGGCCCGCCTCATCCACCCCCGCGACCAGCGCCGGAGTCGCTGCCGTCAGCGGCGCGCTCATATGGCCTCCCTGGCCGTCAGCAGCTCGGCGATGCGGGCGGCGCCCGTACGCGCCGCATCCCGCCGAAGATCGGCGTGAATCTGCGCATACCGTCGCCGAATCAGCTCCCGGCGCGGCGCATCTTCCAGCATCGCCAGCAGCGCCGGACCCATGAGCTCGGCGCGACAGCGCCCTTGCAGGAACTCCGGGGCGAGTGCTTCACCGGCCAAGAGATTCGCCATGGCGGCGTAAGGTACCTTGATGAGCCTGAGCGCCTTAACCAGCGCGTAGGTGAATGCATGCAGCCGATAGGCCACCAGCATCGGGCGCCGCAGCAGAAGTGTCTCCAGGGTTGCGGTGCCGGAGGCGGTGAGCACCACATCCGCAGCGGCGATGGCAGTGCGGCTGCCGCCCGCGAGAACCTGCATGTCCAAATCCGGTGCGAGACGCGCCCGTTCAGTCTCGAGCAGATCGCGCAGGCCGGCGGAAACCATGGGAACGACGAAGCGCAGCCCAGCCTTGCGTGCCCGGCACCACAGGGCCGTTTCCAGCATGGGCGCGGCCAAGCGTGACACCTCGCTGCGGCGGCTGCCCGGCAACAGTGCCACCACGTTGTCTGCCGCCCCGATCCCGAGCTCTGCCCGCGCGCGCGCGCCCTGATCCTGCTGCGGGATCTCGTCCGCCAACGGGTGTCCGATGTAGTGGGCATCGACGCCATGGGCGCGCAAAAACGCCTCTTCGAATGGAAAGATGCAGAGCATCAGGTCCACGGCACGACGGATGGCGCGCACACGCCCGCGCCGCCAGGCCCAAACGGTTGGGCTCACAAGGTGGACCGTGGGAATGCCGCGGCCGCGCAGCCGCCGCTCCAGGCCGAGATTGAAGTCAGGTGCATCGATACCGATGAACGCCGCCGGCGGTGTCGCGGTGAAATGCGCAATGAGCTCTGCGCGGGCGCGCAGCAGATCCGGCAGCACGGACAGCACCTCCACGAGCCCCATGACGGACAAACGCTCTTGGGGCATCAGGGTCACGCAGCCTTGGGCCTGCATCCGCGGCCCGGCGACGCCCACGAGCTCGGCATCCGGCAGCGCCTCGCGCAAAGCGGCCGCCAGCGCGGCGCCGAGCAGGTCCCCGGAGGCTTCATTGGCGACGATGCCGAGACGGGTGGTCACCGCACGATGCTGCGGCTGCTGTCGGCGACGAAGTCCGCCAACGGCATCAACTCAGGATGGGACACCGCAAGCTCGCGGATCTGCGCCACGGCTTCCGTGAGCTTGAGGTTCGCCAGATACAGCAGCCGATAAGCGCGGCGCAGGGCGGCGATGGTATCCGGCGCAAACTGCCGACGCCGCAGCCCTTCCGTATTGATGCCCCGCGGTTGGGCCGGGTGGCCGCCAATGGTGAGATACGGCGGCACGTCCTTGCCGATGACGGTGCCCATGGCGCTGAAACTGTGAGCACCAATACGGCAGAATTGGTGCACGATGCTGAATCCGCCGAGGATGGCCCAGTCCTGGACCGCCACATGGCCGCCGAGGGAGGCTGCATTGGCCATGATGACGTTGTTGCCGATGATGCAGTCGTGGGCCACGTGGGTGTAGGCCATGAACAGGTTGTCGTCACCGATGCGCGTCTCACCCTTGTCCTGCGCAGTCCCGCGGTGAATGGTCGCGCACTCGCGAATGACGTTGCGCGCGCCGATGACGAGCGCCGTTGCCTCGCCGGCGTACTTCTTGTCCTGCGGGTCCTCACCGACGGAGGCGAACTGGAACACACGTGTGCCTGGCCCGATGCGGGTCGGCCCGCGTAGCACCGCGTGTGGGCCGATGACGCAGCCCGCACCGAGCCGAACCCCGGCACCGATGATGGCGTAGGGGCCCACTTCGACGTCCGGGGCGAGCTCGGCCGCCGGATCGACGATGGCAGTGGCGTGGATCAAGACTCAGAAGTCCCGGGCGGTGCACATGATCTCGGCGGTGGCGACGGCTTTGTCGTTCACCCGTGCCTCACCGGCAAATTTCCAGATGCCGCGTTTGACATGCAGCACGCGCACATCGAGCAGCAGCTGATCGCCTGGCTCCACCGGCTGTTTGAAACGCGCTCTGTCGATACCGACGAAATAGTAGAGGGCCTTCTCGCCCACTTCATCCGGCCTTGACTCCATAGCCAGCAGGCCTGTCGCCTGGGCCATCGCCTCGATGATCAGCACCCCTGGCATCACGGGGCGCACGGGGAAGTGGCCCGTAAAATAGGGCTCGTTGAAGCTGACGTTCTTGAGTCCCAGCAAGCGCTCGTTGGGCTCGAACTCTAGCACTTTGTCGATGAGTAGAAAGGGATAGCGGTGCGGCAGGAGACGCAACACCTTGTGAATATCCATCGTGATCAATGCTGCCTCCAGGACCCCTGACGAGACAATGCTGCAAGCCCGGCCGCAATCGCGGTGCATTGGCTGGATTGCAGCATGGCCCCTCGGTTGACGTTGTTATTGCTCCAGCCGCGCCAGCGTCACAACCGTTGGCACAGGGTCGAGACTAGCGCCCCAGATAACGGCCCGCAGTCGGGGCTGCCAGCGCCTCGCATAGGTTACGGGATTGTTACTGCGTCGGTGGCTGCGCCGGGTCGTCCTCGTGCCTCGCGGGTATGACGAGTTGCTCCAGGCGCTGCACACGCTGCTGCAGCGCCTCCAGCCGGCGCAGGCGTGCAATGCTCCGCCGCCAATCCGCGTTCGGCATGGCCGGGATACCGCTGCTGTAGACGCCGGCATTGGGCTGCGAGCGGGTCACCATCGCCATGCCGGTGAAATGAACGTCGTCTCCGATGCTCAAATGGCCCGCCATGCCCACCGCGCCGGCCACGGTGCAGCGTGCGCCGATCTGCGTCGAGCCCGAGATTCCGGAACAGGCCGCCATGGCGGTGTTTTCGCCGATGATGACGTTGTGGCCGATCTGCACCAGGTTGTCGATCTTGACGCCGTCGCCTATCACCGTATCCTCGAGGGCGCCCCGATCAACCGTGCTATTGGCACCGATCTCCACGTCATCTCCGAGGCGAACGCCGCCCAATTGGGGGATGCGTACCCAGCGCTCGCCGTCCTTCGCAAAGCCGAAGCCTTCGCGACCGATGATGGCACCCGGGTGCAACAGCACGCGAGCGCCGATACGCGCGCCAGGGCAGACCACCACGTGCGCCACCATGCGTGTCTGCTCGTCGACCTGGGCTCCGGCGCCGATACTGCAATGGGGTCCGATCTCGACATCTGCGGCGATGTGGGCATCCGCGTCGATGACGCAGAGGGGCCCGACCGACGCAGACGGGTGGATCACTGCGCTCGCATCCACCACGGCACTCGGGTGCACACCCGCGGCCGGCCGAGTGCGCGGATGCAGCAGTGCGGCCGCTCGGGCGAAGGCAAGCTCGGGATTGTCCGTCACCAACGCCGCACAGGGGGCCTGTTCGGCGTCACCGGCGCGCAGGATAACGGCGCCGGCGCGAGTTCCCGCCAGCCGCTCCCGATAGCGCCGGTCCGCAAGAAAGCTCAGACTGTCACCGTCCGCCGCATGCAGCGGTGCGACCCGCGACAGCGACACATCGTCACCGATCAGTGTCATGCCCAGCTCGGCCGCGAGCTGGCTCGCTGCAATCACCACCTGTCAGTCCGCCTGCGCTGCGCCGTCGCGTGGCATCAACGGCTCCGAAACTCTTCCTTGAGGCGCTCGACGACATCTGCCGAGATGTCGATGCGCTCGCTGAAATAGACGACGCCTTCGCTCACAATCAGATCGATGTCCTGCTCCTTGGCAATCCGTCGGACCACTTCTTCCACCTGCTTGACGAGCTTGGTGCGCAGCTCGCTCTGGCGCAGCGCGAAGTCCTCTTGCAGCTCGGCCTTTGCATAGCGCAGGCGACGCTTGCGGGCACGGATGTCGTTCTGAAGGCGCTTGAGCTCCTCCTCGCTCATGAGGGCGCCATCGCGATCCAGCTTCTCGTTGAGCCGATCCAGGCTCTCCTGTTGATCCAGCAGATCCGCCTCTCGCTCGGCGACCTCAGTACTCAGGGTCTGGCGGGCCTCCTCGTACTGAGGCGATTCCTCAACAATGCGGTTGGGGTCGATGACGGCGATCTTGAGGTCCTGCGCAATGGCGCTGGGGGCGGAAAACAGGCCCACCCACAACAAAGCGAGCATCAAAGCGGCGGGGCACCGGAGCGACATCAGAACGTCTGGCCGAAGGTGAACTGGAAGACCTGCTCCTCGTCCTGTTCCTCTTTATTGAGAGGGTAGGCAAGGCTCACGGAGAGCGCCCCAACGGGTGAGAGCCAGGCGAAAGAGAGACCAGTGGAGTAGCGCAGGTCGCCGAGCTCAAAGCCGGTGGGCGCGACAAGATCGGTATCCTCCGTCCACCAGACGTTGCCGAAGTCCAGGAACGCGCCCACGCGAACCGTGTTCTTGAGGTTCTCTCCAAGCGGCGGCGGTGCGTAGACCTCGATGCCGCCGGTGAGCTCCAGGTTACCGCCCACCGGATCATCGTCGATGGAGGTCTCCCTTGGGCCGAGCGTGTTGGCCTTGAAGCCGCGGACGCTGCGCGGGCCGCCGGCATAGAAGTTCTCGAAGAAGGGCAGCGAGTCGGTACTGCCGTAACCGTCGCCATAGCCCAGATCGCCTTTGAGTGCGAGCGTCACCCGCCGCCCTAGTGGAACGTAGTGGCGTCCCCGGTAGGTGAGCCGGTAGTACTGCAGGTCGCTGCCGGGGATGGCGATCTCGCCGAACAGGCTCTGCAACGTGCCTTCGTTGGGGAAGACGGCTGAGTCCCGCGTATCGTTGACATAGCTGGCGGTCAGGAAAAAGTCGTTGAAGACATCGCCATTGTCCGCGACGAAATCCTGCGCCAGCAGGGAGCGCCCGGCATAGAACTTGGTGTACTGGTAGTAGGCGCCGATGCCGGCCCGGGCCGTGTCAGAAATCGGCAGGCCGAAGTTGATGGCGGCACGCCCGACGTCCGTTGAGTAGTCCGCGCCGATGAGCTGGTCGAAATCCGTCGAGCGATAGCTGATATCGAAGCCGCGGCTGATACCATCGATGGTGTAGTAAGGGTTGGTATAAGCCAACCGATAGAGCTGATTGGTTCGGCTTGTGTTGAACGCGAAGGCGACGCGCTTACCGGTTCCGAGGAAGTTCGACTGCGACACACTGGTGTTGAAGATCAGGCCCTCGGACTGGGAGAAGCCGATGCCCGCCATGAGGTTACCGGACGGCCGCTCCTTGACGGTGACGTTGACGTCCACCTGATCGGCAGTGCCGGGCACCGCCGGTGTTTCGATCGTGACATCCTCAAAGTAACCAAGCCGCTGCAGGCGCTCGCGGGAGCGCTTGACGAGCTCCGTCGAGAACCAGGCGGTCTCAAGCTGGCGCATTTCCCGCCGCAGCACCTCATCGCGGGTTCGGGTATTGCCCTGCATGTTGATGCGGCGCACATACACACGCTTGCCCGGATCCACGAAGAAGGTCACGGCAACGGTCTTGGCGTCTTCGTCCACTTCTGGTACCGCGTTAACGTTGGCGAAGGCGTAGCCCTCGTCGCCGAGCAGCTTGGAGACGCGATCCGCACTCTCGGTGGCTGCCTTGCGCGAGTACACCTCACCGCGGCGCATGTGGATCAGGGGAAACAGCTGGGCCGCGGGCACCGAGGGCTCGCCGGCGAGCTGGATGTCGCTCACACGGTAGACATCGCCCTCGTCCACGGCGATGGTGAGATAAATGTCTTTTTTGTCCGGGCTGATGGAGACCTGAGTGGACTTGATCTCGAACTCGATATATCCGCGGTCCAGGTAGAAGGAGCGCAACGACTCCAGGTCGCCCGCAAGCTGCTGTTTCGAGTAGCGGTCGTTCTTGGAGTAGAAGGACAGCCAGTTGGTGGTGCCGAGCCTGAACTCCCGCAGCAGTTCCTTGTCGCTGAAGGCTTCGTTGCCGACGATGTTGATCTGCTTGAGGCGGGCCGTCAGCCCTTCATCGATCTCGATGCGAACGGCCACTCGGTTGCGCTCCAACGGCGACACCGTGGATTCGATGCCGACACCGTACTTGCCGGAGGCGAAGTACTGGCGCTCCAGCTCCTGCTCGATGCGATCCAGCACGGAGGGGTCAAACACCCGCCCCTCGGCGAGGCCGACTTCCACCAACCCTTCTTTCAGCACCTCCGTGTTGAGCGACTTGTTGCCCGTGATTTCGATCTCCGCGACGGCGGGCCGCTCGCGCACGGCGATGACCAACACGTCGCCGTCGCGCTCCACGGACACGTCCTCGAAGAATCCCGTTCCGTAGAGGGTGCGGATGATCTGGGCCGTGACGTCGTCGCTGACCGTTTCACCCACCTGCACGGGTAGGTAGTTGAAGATCGTGCCGGCGGCGATACGCTGTAGGCCTTCGACGCGGATGTCGGCAATCTGGAAGACTTCGGCTAGAACAGGCCCTGCCGCCAGTAGCAGGACGAATAACAGCGACAGCACGCGCCGGCGGGCGCCGGCGATGTTGGCTCTCGGATGAATCACACTTCCCCCGGACACGTTGACCGGATACATACGACCCGCGGCCATCGCATGTATGCCCAGGGCGAGAGCAGGCGGTGACGCGATTTTCACGGCGCGCGGCGTCGTGTCAGAACACGCGTTGCTCGGCTGCTGCGATGCTCGACTGCGATAGACGATGGAAACCGTGTGCTCGCTGTCCTGCCAGGTCTCGCCAGGGATCACGAATGGTCGACCGGTCCCCCGATAGCGGCAGTATAGGGCAAGCGGATCGTCTAGCCAAAGATTCGAGCGATATCCACGTAAAACGCCAGAGTCATCAAGCAAAGTATCAACAACAGCCCAAGGCGCTGCCCCTGCGCCTGAACCCACTCGGGCAGCGGCCGCCCGAGCACCGCCTCCACGGCGAAATAGAGCAGATGGCCGCCGTCGAGCACCGGAATCGGCAGTAGATTCAGCAGGCCGAGGCTAATGCTGAGCAGCGCCAGGAACTCCAGGTAAGGCTCGATACCGAAGCGCGCGGTCGTGCCGGCCGCGTCGGCGATGCCGATGGGGCCGCTCAGGTTTTCGACGGAAGCGGTACCCACCAACATACGACTGACCAGCCGGAGCATCATCACCGATAGGTCTTCGACCCGCCGCAGCGCTTCCCCGAAAGCATCCACGGGGCCGTGGCGCACCAGCACTTCGACATCGGCGAGCAGGTCCTCGGGCACTTCGGTGCCGGCGCCGATGCGGCCAACTTCACTGCCGTCGTCGAGGATCATGGCCCGTGGAGTCAGGGTGAGCAATCGCTCCGCGCCATCTCGTGCCACAAGCACGGACAGGGCTTGATCGGGATGGGCGCGCACCGTCTCGAAGAATTCCGTCCAGCGTTCGATGGCAACGCCATCTACAGCGAGGATGCGATCGCCTGGCTCGAGCCCGGCGACCGCTGCCGGCTCGTCGGGCACGACTTCAGAGATCACCGGCGGGATGGGGGGCGTGCGGCTCTGCAGGCCCACCTGGGAGAGGAAGCCCTGCCCCGGATCCAGCGGCGCGAGCTCTGCTGATGGCAGGGAACGCACGGCGCGGTCACCGTCGGCCGTGGTCACAGTCACATCGACATCGTCCCCACCCATGGACGCCGAAAGCAGCGCGAACCAGAAGTTCGCCCAGGTGGACACCGGGCGCCCGTCGACATCGCGAATGACGTCGCCGGGTGCAAAGGCTGCCTCGGCGGCAATGGAGTCGGGCTCGACGGCACCGACCTCCGGGCGCACGCCGTTCTCGCCCGCCATGAGCAAGCCCCAGTAGAGCAGCACTGCGAGCACCAGGTTCGCCGCCGGCCCGGCCGCCACCACGAGGGTGCGCTTCCACAACGGCTGCTTGTTGAAGGCGTAGGGGAGGTCCTCGGGGGCGACTTCGTCCTCGCGCTCGTCCACCATTTTCACGTAACCGCCCAGCGGCAGCGCAGCGATAACGTACTCCGTGTCGTCACCAGCTCGCCGCCAAGTGAAAATGGCACGACCGAAGCCGATGGAGAAGCGCAGCACCTTGATGCCGAGCCTCCGTGCGACCCAAAAGTGGCCGAACTCGTGAATGGTCACGAGGACGAGGATCGCCACCAAGAAGGCGGCCACGTTGATCAGCATGGCGAGCATGTGCTATGCGACCAGTGCCGCGACGCGTTGTTCCGCCTCGCGCCGCGCGGCGGCGTCCACATCGAGCACGTGATCCAGTCCGCTCAAGTCGACGGGCTCCGTCGGCAGCCGATCCATGGTGTGCTCCACCACCCGGGCAATGTCGACAAAGCCGATTCGGCGGTCGAGAAAGGCAGCGACGGCCACCTCATTGGCGGCATTCAGCACGACAGGCGCCGTACCGCCCTCGCCGGCGGCGCGGTAGGCAAGGCGCAGACAGGGGAAGCGCTCCGGTGCCGGTGGCTCGAAGTCGAGCCGGGCAATCTCGAACAAGTCGAGCGGCTCGACGCCCGCGTCGATGCGCTCCGGCCAACCCAGGGCATGGGCGATGGGGGTGCGCATATCGGGGTTGCCGAGCTGCGCGAGCACCGAGCCGTCGGTGTACTGCACCATTGAATGGATGACGCTCTGGCTGTGTACCACCACCTGAATCCGCTCCGGACTGGTGCCGAACAGCCAGCAGGCCTCGATGATTTCCAGGCCCTTGTTCATCATCGTGGCGGAGTCAACCGAAATCTTACGCCCCATGTTCCAGTTCGGATGCGCGACGGCCTGCTCTGGGGTCACCGCCCCGAGGGTCTCGGGGTCGGCATCGCGGAAGGGGCCGCCCGAGGCCGTGAGCAGGATGCGCTCGACACCAGCCTCCGGCAGACCGCGGTCATGCGCAGGCGGCAGGCACTGGAAGATGGCGTTGTGCTCGCTGTCGATGGGTAGCAGCGTCGCGTGATTGTCCCGCGCCGCATCCATGAGCAGGGCGCCTGCCACGACCAGCGCCTCTTTGTTGGCGAGCATCAGCCGTTTCCCCGCCCGAGCCGCCGCGAGACTCGACATCAGACCGGCTGCGCCCACGATGGCGGCCATGACGTAGTCGACGTCAGCCAGGGCCGCCACGTCGATCAGCGCGTCGGCACCTGCCAAAACCTGCGGCGGCTCCGGCATGTCCGCGAGCAGGACCTCAAGCCGAGCCGCCGCGCTGCCGTCGACCATCACTGCGTAGGCCGGCCGGAAGCGCCGGCACTGCTCCGCCAATCGCTCGGCGTTGCGATGCGCGGTGAGGGCGACGACACGGAACCGCTGCGGGTGCCGGGCGATCACGTCGAGTGTGCTGACGCCGATGGAGCCCGTAGACCCTAGGATTGCGATGCCCTTCATTGCACCAACCCCAACCAAACCAAACCCAAAGCGAACACGGGCGCGGCGGCAGTCATGCTGTCTATGCGATCCAACACACCGCCATGGCCCGGCAGCAGCGCACCCGAATCTTTGACGCCCTGCCGGCGCTTGAGCCAGCTCTCGAACAGGTCGCCCACCACCGACACAGCCACGGTGACGACGCCGAGCAGCGTCAGCTCTGCTGTGGCGGCCGCGCCGAGGCCGAGCACCAGACCGGTGAGGAGCAGGCCAAGCCCGGCCGCCGCCAGGGCGCCGAAGAACCCTGCCCAGGTCTTGCCCGGGCTGAGCCGCGGCGCGAGCTTGCGCCGCCCGAAGCGACGACCGACGAAAAAGGCCGCGGAGTCCGCAACCGCAATCATCAGCATGAGCCCTAGTACCAGGTAGGGACCACCTGCGAAATCGCCATGCAGGCGTACCAGAGCGAGCCAGGGTGCGGCGAGCACCAATAGTCCCAGCGGCAGCAGGACCCTGTCGACGCCGGCCGAAGCCAGCTGCGGCTGCAGCCGCGACAGCGCCAGGGCGAGCCCAAGCCACCAGAGCACGGCAGGCAGCAACAGTGTGATGGCGGCGGCCGTAACCCAGAGCACGAGTAAGACGGCCGCGAGCAGGGCGGTCGCCGCGCCGCGGGAGGCCGACCCCACGCCGCCCGCGAAGCCCGCCCACTCCCAGCCCGCCGCGCCCACGGTTGCC
>NZ_JAIFKJ010000326.1 GCF_019695415.1 Thiohalocapsa sp. | reverse complement strand
TTGGGATACGGCAATGAGATCGAATGAAAAAATGCACACAGGCAACGCGGACGCATCACTCTGCGCGGCGAAGTGCTGACCACGCAGCAAGGCCTATGCCAAAGGCCATGAGGGGTGCAGTGCCAAGGCAAATGATTATCTACAACAGTGTTTTGGGGGAGCGTCGGCCCTACGGGGAATCCAGTTGGGGTCAGCGATCCACGGAATCTGGCTGGTGGCCGCCGAATGGCGTGGGTTGCACGCGGTTGGTGGAAGGGGGACGATTCTTTGGCGCCGTCATGCGCCCACGCGACTGGCATGCTGGGCGAGAAGTCCGCGCTGGCGGTGCCCCTTTCGACGAGAGTCTGGCTGCGGTCTGCTTGACACTCAGAACCATAAGCGCAGCAACGAAAGATGCCACGGCTAGCATTGGAAAGGCGAAGATTGCTGCGTGGAGATGTGCTCGCACTGTCGCGGGCGCAAGCATCTTTTTTGAATGCGGCGTGTCGCGAAACGCCAGCGCGGTAAAGGACTGGGGGTCAATCGTCGGCGGGTCTGACGGTGTTGTCGCTTAAAGGTCACCTAGGAGTATTCGAGGCGGCTGTGCGGAGCAGGATGCCCCGGCATTTTTCAAGTGCCCAAGCGCTTGAAAAACTGAGCAAAGCGGAAGCCGCGTTTTCGCTTCGCGTCTTGAAGAATTGCTAGGACGGCAATTTTTCAAGGTCCCCTAGACCGATTATGCTGCTCGGGATAGCCATAATACTGCGGACCGCCCGAATCAGGCTTGGCGCCTGTATTGTTCAGGAATGGGCGCTGGTGCTTTACCTGCGGCGCCGAGAATAGGCGTAGGACGAAGTGAGTGGGCGGGGCGCTTGTTAAATGCGTCTTACGCGGGAATGCTGAGGCAGCAGTGGCGATAACGTTCGGATCGATTTCGGGGGCGTCGTTGTCCCAATGAGTGCAGCACCGTAATCACACGCCCTGATGGAGCATGTGCGTTCGACGGCGACGGCGACGGCGACGGCGTACGGCGCATGACGCCGCAGCCGCCGGTAGTCCCGGCTTAATCCACGTAGGACAGGATTTTCTTGTAGTTCTCGAAGGCGTCACCCGGCGTCATGCTGGCTGCGCCATTGGACCATTTATCGAAGTCAACGCCGCCCTTATGCGCACACCACTGCACGTACTCTGTCCGCTGGATCTTTCCATCGCCATTCAGGTCGGTCGCGGCGAGTAGCTCATCTGCAGATTTGACTTGCGCGATTGACGAAGTGGCCAGCACGAGAGCGAAAGCACCAGCAACCAGGCCGATGAAAGCGATAGTTTGATTACGTTTCAATGCGATTCTCCTAGGAACGAGGAATGACTGCGCGTTCTAGTGTAGCGATTCCACGCAATCGCATTCGCCGGAACCGGTCAAGTTCTCGCCTGAAGCGGTCAGATGCCTTCTCCCCGGCGCCGTCGCCCAGGCGCTGTCGGTCAGATGTCGATTTGAGCGTTGCGGCCCTGGCATCGGGGGCGGCTGTCCCCTGCATGCCGCCCTCATCGGGTTGGATGGTATCCGGGCGTAGGCGAGTCAGGGGCGTTCGATGCCGAGCTTCTTCATCCGTCCACGCAGGGTACTTGGGCTCATCTGCAGGCGCTTCGCCGCGCCGCCGGGGCCTTCTACCTTCCAGCGGGCCTGTTCCAAGGCATTTATGATGTGAGCCTTTTCCGCGTCACGTATGGTCTGGGAGTAGGACGGGCTTAATGCGGGCGACACCCCCTGCGCAGGTGCACGGATGCTCGGGCCGATGAGCACATGGTCCGCATCGATGGCTTCGCCGCGGCTCAGAATGACGCTGCGCTCCATGACATTCTCCAGCTCTCGGACATTGCCCGGCCAGGGGTAGTCCAGCAGCCGTTCCATGGCGGCCTCCGTGATCTCGGCCTGTGCCAAACCGACCCGGATCTGCGCCTTGCGTGCCGCGTTCAGCGCCAGCACGGGGATGTCCTCAGGTCGCTCGCGCAGCGGCGGTATCTGGATCGGAAACACGTTGATCCGGTAGTACAGGTCTTCTCTGAACAAGCCATCTCTCACCATCGCCTCTAGGTCGCGATGGGTCGCGGCGATGAGGCGAACATCCACCTTGATGATGCGCGAGCCGCCGACGCGCTCGACTTCCTTCTCCTGTAGGACGCGCAGCAGCTTGGGCTGCAGGTCGGTGGACAGCTCCCCGACCTCATCGAGGAAGAGCGTGCCGTCGTTGGCATGCTCGAACCGGCCTCGCCGCAGGCTGGTGGCCCCGGTGAAGGCGCCCTTCTCGTGACCGAACAGCTCGCTCTCCGCGAGGGTAGCGGGGATCGCGGCGCAGTTCAGCCGGATCAGCGGGCGCGTCTGCCGCTGGCTTGAGCTGTGGATGGCTCGGGCGACGATCTCTTTGCCGGTGCCCGTCTCGCCGCGTATCAGGACCACGGCATCCGTCTGGGCCACCAGTTGAATCTGCGAGAGGACTTGCAGCCACGCGGCACTCTGGCCCACCACGTCCGCAGTGCCGTAGTGTGCGCGCAGCTCGTCATCAAGGGCCTGGCGCAGCACGCTCTCGCGGCGCAGATCGGTGACCACTGCGCGGATCAGTGGCCGATCGTCCACCGATTTGATGATGCCGGCATCGACCGCAATCGGCACCACGTTGCCGTTGGCGGTCATGCAGCTGAGCTTCTCCGTGCGAGTCGCACCTCGCTGTTCCACCTCCCGCGTGAAATCGACGAAGGCATCGATCTCGTGCGGATGGATGTCCCGAGGTCTGATCCGCGCCAGCAGCGTCTTGCGATCGTAGCCGAGCAGCCGGCAGGCGGCGGTGTTGACGTCGACAAGTCGATCCCCGACCGGGTCGATGACGAAGACGGCGTTTGGGATCTGCTCCAATAGGGATTCGTACTGCTGCCGGTAGTACTCGACTTCTTTGCCCATATTCCTTGTAGATATCGCGGGGAATACTGCGCGGCATTTTAGAGGCGCGGCGATCCCGTGTCTCTGGCACGGAGAAACCCGGCAAGCCCCTGGCGACAGATTTGATGCCGTTGTCGGGAACCGGATAGGCCACGCCGTTTCCTTCGGTTCGTTGTTGGCCCAGGCTGTGTGAAAACTCTCGCTCAATCCGGAGGTGCGTGTTCCCGCTGGCACCGATCCCGCCTCGTCCGCAAGCTCTACTGCAGCAACGTCGGTCGAGCGCTAAGGTGTTGATCAAAATGGAAATCGACCATGATTCCAACGGCCTTCGCTATTTCCGAACGGGAGTCCCGGCGAGTGTAGCCAGCCACTGGCTGCACATGGCTACAAGTGGCTACACCGGTACCGCCGGGTCGGCAAAGACGCCTGCAAGGCTGGATGCGACCGGACGCCTTGAGGCTCGCCGCCCGCATGGTCCGGTTAGGGTTGGATACCTGCTGCCCAGAGTAGCGTCGGCGCCGATCCAGTGCCATTGCGGTCGTCAGGCTGTGGCGGCGGCCGCCAGTCTGATCAAGATAGCGGGCCAGAACACGAGCTTGACGCACTCCGGCGCCTGCGGCACCCACGCACCTACGCCTTAGGACTCCACACCGCGCGCTCTGCGCATTCGATCAGCCAGCGCCGTCCCGCCGCGTCGCTGTTGCGGTAGGCGTCCAGGAGCCGCCGTTCTTCCGCGGTGAGCATTTCCTTAGCGTCGTCCCCAAACAGCAGGTACTGGGCGGACACGTTGCCGAGCGCTTTGGCGAGCGCCTGCGCCGCCGCAGGAGCCATGCGCCGGATGCCTTGCTCGTAGTTGCCGATCCGGGACTTGGAGTATGTGCCGCCGGTCAAGTCGGCGAGTTGGCTGAGACTGAGCCCCAGCGTCGTGCGGGCAGCCCGCAACCGCCCCGCGGGGCTCTCACTCATTTCGGTTGTTCCACCATGCTGGGTATCCTCGCGCTTATCCACGGGACGAGTATAGCGCTCAATCCCCAACGCACGCAGGACGCACACCCCTAAGGCTGCGGCAGAATGGGGGGCGTGATGCTTGGCCTAGCCTGACACTGCTGACGAGCGAGTCGAGACCCGGCAGCCACTTAGACGTATCGCGATCATTCGCACTGGCGCTCCAGGCCCAGCGCCAAGCCCCCGGCTAGCGCTTAGTGCACGGCACGATCACCGGCTCCGACCTCGGTCCAGCTCGGCGGATGCATGCATGGCTCGAACGCGACGGCCGAGTCTACGATCCGACCGTCCGCCGGTTGTTTTCTGCGGAGGTCTATAGCCGAATTGTCGGTGCTGTCCCCGCGATGCACTACAGCTACGACCATGCGGGTCGGTGGTTGAGCGACACGGGGCACGCCGGCCCGTGGGACGGTTGCTGTCTGGCCGATGCAGGGTTGCTGCGCTAGCGCGGACGCCGGGCGGGTCGTTCAGCGACGTGCCACGCGCTGGACGCGAAGAACATCTGCCGCTAGGTAGTATCTTGTACGCAACAGTCTCCTTGGTTCTAGCTTAAGCCCTTGACCTATTGATTTTAGGGCCTCATAGGCTATCTTGAAGCTAGGGGCAACGAAGTATGTCGTTGTGCAGAGGCAACGCTGTAGCTATCGTGCTACGACGGATGAGTTGTCGGTGCAGAAAGGACGGCTACCGAGAGTACGGCGGTGTCTCAGCCCCCGGCAGCGCCAGCGACAATCGATCGGACAGAGAAGCGAAGGGGGCTTGTGATGACTTCTACTCAAAAGCAAGCGATCTGGGAACTGTGTCGGCAAGGCTTGCACGAAGCGGCTGACCGGGCCGAGCAGTCGTGGGAGGGCGGTGAGCGCTTCACGCCTGAGCGGCGGCTTCCGTTGACGCGAGAAATTGCTTTGTTGATCGATCGCGCGAACTGGGATGTGTACGCACGCGCGGCCCCAAGGTGGGTTATCCGTCGCTCCCGTTCTCCGGACCATGCACTCTCGGCGGCTGCTTAGGGGCTGTCCGCAATTAACTTGAACAATTCGGGGCGATCGAGTAGTTCCA
>NZ_JAIFKJ010000577.1 GCF_019695415.1 Thiohalocapsa sp. | reverse complement strand
GTTCACGATGAAGTGGATCGAGCCGCCGGTGCGGTGGCCGCGCAGGCCGGAAAGCCCGAGACATTCCGCGACGACGCCCTGGCCGGCGAAGGCCGCGTCGCCATGCAGCAGCAGCGGCAAGACCTTGGTGCGATCGGCATCTTCGTGCTGGTCCTGCTTGGCGCGGACCTTGCCGAGCACGACCGGATCCACCGCTTCCAGATGCGAGGGATTGGCGGTGAGGGACAGATGCACCTCGTTGCCGTCGAACGTGCGGTCCGAGGAGGTGCCGAGGTGGTATTTGACGTCGCCTGAGCCCTCGACCTCTTCCGGGTGGGCCGAGCCGCCCTTGAATTCGTGAAAGATCGCGCGATACGGCTTGCCCATAACATTGGCGAGCACGTTCAGCCGCCCGCGATGCGGCATGCCGATGACGATCTCGCGCAGCCCCAGATGACCGCCGCGCTTGATGATCTGCTCAAGCGCCGGGACCATCGCCTCCGCGCCGTCAAGCCCAAAGCGCTTGGTGCCGGTATATTTCTTGTCGAGATACTTCTCGAAGCTTTCCGCATCGATCAGCTTTTGCAGGATCGCTTCCTTGCCCCGCCGGGTGAACTGCACTTCCTTGCCAACGCCCTCGATGCGCTCCTGCAGCCAGGCTTTCTGATCCGGGTCGGAGATGTGCATGAACTCGATGCCGATCTTGCCGCAATAGGTGCGCCGCAGGATCTCGACGATCTGGCGTAGCGTGCCGGTCTCCAGCCCCAGCACCTTGTTCAGATAGATCGGCCGGTCGTAGTCCGCCTCGGTGAAGCCGTAGGTTTCGGGCTGCAACTCCGGATGGTCTACCGGGGGCGTGAGCCTAAGCGGGTCGAGATCGGCGGCCAGGTGCCCACGCACGCGATGCGAGCGGATCAGCATCAGCGCGCGCACCGAATCGCGCACCGCCTGCATGACGTCTTCCTCGTGAAGCGCGACGCCGCCCTCGGCCGCCTTTTCGCGGATCTTGCCCTCGATCTCGCGCTCGGTTTCGCTCCAGTCGCCGGTCAGCGCGGCCAGCAGTTCGCTGTCGCCGTTGATGCGGACATGCTCGGGTTTCCATGATGGGCCGCGGTGTTCGGCGAGCACGGTCTCGCGCTGGTCCTTCAGGCCCGCGAAGAAGCGCCGCCATTCCGCATCGACTGCGCCGGGGTTGTCCTGATAGCGGGCGTAGAGGTCTTCGACGTAAGCGGCATTCGTGCCGTGAAGGAAAGAACTGAGGGCGAAAGTCTCGTTAAGCTGCTGCTTGCGCATGGCCGTTCCGTTATCGTGTTGTCGCGCAGTCTGCCTGTCGCGCGTTCCGTCATACAATATAGGGACGGCGCGTAAACCTTGCTTCCCGCAATGGCGCGGCTGCGCACAACTCATTGTGACCGTCGCGCCCCATCACGGGCCCTCAGGCGGTCTGGAGCATCTCCACCAGAGTCGCGCCCATCTCCGCCGGGTTGTCCGCCACGCGGATGCCGGCCGAGCGCATCGCCTCGATCTTGTCCTCCGCGCCGCCGCTGCCGCCCGCGACGATCGCGCCGGCATTGCCCATCCGCCGGCCCGGCCGGGCCGTCAGACCCGCGATGAAGCCCACGGTCCGCTTCTTGCCCGGCGCGGCTTTCAGGAACCAGGCCGCCCCTTCCTCCCCCGCCCCGCCCATCCCGCACACCCG
>NZ_JAIFKJ010000004.1 GCF_019695415.1 Thiohalocapsa sp. | reverse complement strand
TCGTTGGGCTGATGCTGGCGCTGGCCGGCCGAACAAGGATGCGCTCGGTGTCAAGCGCGCGAACGGCCGTGGGCGTGCGGACGACAAGTTGCACGGGAAGCGGCTGACCGCGCACAGAGGCGACCTCCGGCGCCACGAGATCATAGGTCTGCGGCGGCGTGCCATTCATGGCCAGCGCACAGCCGCTCACGGCCAGCGCCAGCATCAGCCCAACGATGTTACGCGCAGCACGCATTGATAGCGCCAGATTTCCGCCCCACCCCGACTCTCGCACCCTAGCAGGGGTACTATCTGACGCTGTGATGTCAATCAGCTATTGCGTGGGCTCATATTCAGGAACCTGCGAGCCGCCGAGCAGCATTTGTTGCGGATTTTCTTCAAGTTTGCGCGCGACGCGGTCGAGGGTTTCGGCTAAACGCCTGCCATCTCTCATAAAAAGCTCGAATTGGCGAATTCCGCGCTCTGCGGAAATCGTTAATTCATCCGCGCGATCGCCCAGCGAGCGGTCGAGCTTCTCGGCGAGCTGACGAAAGGATTGCGCCGCTTGTTGCGCCTCGGCCACAACGGAGTCCTCGTCATCGGCGACATACTTGGAGAACTTGTCGATGGTCGTCTCCAGCTTCGTCGCCATGCCCGAGACGCGCTCCGACACATCGCGCGTGTTCGACACGATCACGCTGATATCGTCTCGATGATCGCTCAGCGTGGCGGTGAAGGTTTCGACATTCTCGACCGTCTGGCTGATGGCCTTCTCGTTCGCGGCGATCAGATCGTTGAGACGGCGGATCAGCGCGCGAGCCTCGCCCAGCGCCTCCGGCGCGGCGCTCAACAGCGACTTGGATGAGGCAACGTCGGCGTAGATCGTCGGATATTGCTCATCCGCCTTCGCCAGCAGCGGCGGCGAATCGGGCGTCCCCGGCGTGATTTCCACCGCGACGACGCCGGCCAGCCCCTGCTGCACCACCTTGGCGCGGGACGTCTCGCGCACCGGCGTATCCGGCTTCACCGAAATCAGCCCGCGCACCTTGCGCGTGTCCTCCGGCATGATCGCCAGATTGTCGACCTCGCCGACGCGGATGCCGTTGAACAGCACCGCGCTCCCCTGGCCCAGCCCCTGCACCGAGCCGGAAAAGATGACGTGATAGCGCTGGGCATTCGCGCCGCCAGCGGAATTGTTCACCCAGTAGACGAAGGCGAAGCCGAGGCCCAGCAGCGAAACGACGAAAAGGCCGATCAGAAAATGGCTCGCGCGTGTTTCCATCAGTCATCACCTTCCTGGCTGCGGTGCACGCGGGCGCGCTCGCCGCAAAAATAATCCGCCACCCACGGATGGCCCGGCTCGTCCACCAGGGCGGTCGGGCTGCCCTCCCGCACGATCACCCGGTCTGCGAGCACGGCGACGCGGTCGCAGGCGGTGAAGATGCTGTCGAGGTCGTGGGTAATCATGAAAACGGTCAGCCCCAGCGTCTGCTGCAGGCTGAGAATGAGCTGGTCGAAGGCTTCCGCGCCAATCGGGTCGAGGCCGGAGGTCGGCTACTCCAGAAACCCGATTTGCGGGTCCCGCGCTAACCCGCGCCCCAGGCCGGCGCGTTTGCGCATCCCCCCCGAACGCTGCGATGGCAACTTGTGCGCGGCCACGGCCGGCACACCCACCCAACCCCGCTCCCCGATACCCCCCTCCCCG
>NZ_JAIFKJ010000495.1 GCF_019695415.1 Thiohalocapsa sp. | reverse complement strand
CCAAGGTCCGCACAAAGGGGAACTTGGCAATGGAGAGCCCCATCTGGATGCGCCGTTGGTCTTTGTGCGCGATCTCGGCCTCGCACAGGTAGGCCAGGGCCTCGCGCAGGTTCAGCTCGCCGCGGGCGGCCTCCTCCAACAGGCTGTCGAGCCGCTCACGGATGGCGGTGAGCTTCAGGCGCGTGAGCATGGCGTCGAGACGCTCGGGGTCGTAGGCGCTCGTGCTCATTGCCAGCCTCCGCCGAGCAGGGCCTCGTAGTCGCTCAGAGGACGCTGCAGCTCGCCGGGAGGCGGCGACGGCGGTGCGCTCTCAGGCGAAGACGCGGGCGGCACTTGGCGCTCGGGCCAGGCACCGACGATGCCCTCGAGGTGGGTGAGCTGGATGCTGCGCTGGCGCCGACCGGCACTCTGGGCATGGACGGCCAGCTCCTGCTCGCGGTGGTAGATGCGCACCTGTTGCCCCGCCACGAGCACCCGGACCTGGTAGCCAATCCACTGCCACGGCACGCTGTAGCGGTTGGTGTCGACCTCCACGCAGGCGTCGCTGTGCACGCGCCGGCGCAGCTCGCGGTCCTGCACGAACGGCGGCTTGCCGGCCAGGGACTTGAGCGCGGCGGCCTCGGCGGCGCGAAAGCGCTCGATCGGTGGCTCGCCGGTGGTCCCGTGGATGCGCACGTCGGCGACCTCGCGGAGCCATCGCGCCAGGTGTCCGTGCAACGCCTCCCAGCTGGCAAACTCGCGCCCGGCCAACGCATTGCCCTTGACGTAGCCGACGCCGTTCTCGTCCTTGCCTTTGGTGCGCGCCCGGTAGGGGGCGCAGGCCTGCGGGCGAACGCCCCAGTAGCGGCAGAAGGCGTGGAAGCGCGCGTTGTAGCGCACCTCACGGGTCTCGACATCATGGTGCTCGACCAACGCGCGGGCGTTGTCGAGCAGCAACCGCTCAGGCACCCCGCCGAAGTGCGCAAAGGCGGCCTCGATGCCCTGCAACCAGCTGCCTTGGCGCTCGTTGTCGAAGGCCATGACGAAGTTGCGCCGCGAGTACCCGAGCGTGGCGACGAACAGGTGTACCCGCACCACCTCGCCGCCAATCACGACCCGCTTCTCGCCGAAATCGATCTGCAACTGCTCGCCCGGCGCCGTCTCGAAGCGCACCGTCGCCCGCGCCTCCGCCGCCAGCTCCCGACGCCACGGCGCCACCGCACGCTCCACCGTGCGCAGCGAGACCTGGATCTGCTTCTCGGCCAGCAACTCCTGACGAATCACCTCGGCGTTGCCGCGGTGGCGCCGGAAGCGCTCCCCCAGCCACGCCTCCAAGCCCGCCAGTCGCAAGCCCCGCTCGGGACGGCGGTACGCCACCCAACCACCCGCGCCCAGGTAGCGCTTGACCGTGTTGCGGCTCACGCCAAGCTCGCGAGCGATCCGCCGCGCCCCCCAACCCTTCGCGTGCAACGCCAACATCGCTGCAACCTCCTCGGGCTCGCGCATCAGCTCCCCTCTCTTGCCTACCGCCAAAGGAGAGCCTTTGTAACGAACAGTCGACATCGTCTATTCCCCTCAATCTGCGGGGGTCATTTTTCGATGTCGTCAGGGGGTCAGTTTTTCATGTCGCCTGACACATGCACTTGCCGATACGGTCGGTATGCGCAAGGCCTTCCGCCAGTCGCCCGCCCGCGCCTGTCCGCTTCG
>NZ_JAIFKJ010000265.1 GCF_019695415.1 Thiohalocapsa sp. | reverse complement strand
CGCGGGTGCCGGTGCTGGCTCGGCTTCGCGTGGTCGATCCCGCGATCATGCCGGTCATCACGCCGGGCTATACCAATGCCCCGACGTGCATGATCGCGGAGAAGGCCTCCGACATGATCCGCGAAGACCGTAGCCGGTAGAGCTGCGGGCCGAGGCCGGGGGCGCATGCGCGGCGAGCCCTGGCTATGCCGCGAGCAGACGGTCGACCTCGTCAACCAGGTGGCGCAGGTGGATGGGCTTGGAGAGGATCTTGGCGTTGCGCGGCGCGGTGGATTCGGGGTGCAGCGCCACGGCCGCGAAGCCGGTGATGAACATGATCTTCAGGTCGGGGTCCAGATCGGCGGCGCGGCGTGCCAATTCGATGCCGTCCATCTCCGGCATCACGATGTCCGTCAACAGAAGCGTGAAGGGCTCGCGTCTCAGGCATCTGTACGCCTGAGAGCCGTCGCAGAAGGCGCGCACCTCATAGCCGGCCCGTTCAAGCGCGCGCGTGAGAAACCGGCGCATGGATTCGTCGTCTTCGGCCAGAAGAATACGCTGCATCATTCGCTCTATACGCAATACACGCCTGACGAACGGCGTGGTCCCTCCACTCAGTGCCCGGACGCCAACCTATCCAATACAATGGCGAAATCAGCCTCAGCGTTACATTAACGTTACTGTCAAAGGGACGCCCAGCGTTGTTCGCCGGCCGCACCCGCTTTTCCACAACGTATGCGCGAGTCAGCCGCCGACTGTGCCGATAAATTGCAGATCGACGCGGCGGCGATGCGGATTATCGCGGTGCTCCAGGACGTAGACGCCCTGCCAGGTGCCAAGCGCCATGCTGCCGCCGACCACCGGGATCGACAGGCTGACCGAGTTCAGCATCGCCTTGATGTGGGCGGGCATGTCGTCCGGACCTTCGGCGGCGTGGCGGTAGGGCGCGTCGCGCGGGGCGAGCTTCTCCAGCGCGCTCAGCAGATCGCTCTGCACGGACGGATCGGCATTTTCCTGAATGATGAGCGAGGCGGAGGTGTGCGCGATGAACGCCGTGAGCAGACCCTGCGATGCGCCGATCTCACTCAGCCAGTGGCCGACGTCGTTGGTGATGTCCGTGAAGCCGGCCCCATGCGTGGCGATCTCCAGGCGCGTGTGACGCTGGGCGAGGGTCTCTCCGCTCACCTCGTCCGCGCCGGTGTTGTGTGTCCAGAAACCGCTTGCCATTCCCCTACCCTACTCTGCCAGGTCATCGCGCGCCAGCCCAGGGCGCGTTGGCGCGATCGTGTTTGGCGTTGATCGCCGGCATTGTTTATTTCAGCCGCATCTGTGGCTAGAACAAACCGATGCATCGTCTCGGGTACGTCTTTTCAGCCGATGCCGAGACGCCAAAAGCCGGGATTTCAATGTCCGAAACCGCTACCACACCAGACGCCGCAGCCGCCCGCGGCCCACTCGCCGGGCTGCGCGTGCTCGATCTGACGCGCATCCTCGCCGGCCCGACCTGCACCCAGCTTATGGGCGATCTGGGCGCGGACGTCATCAAGATCGAACGCCCCGGCAAGGGCGATGACACGCGCGGCTGGGGCCCGCCTTTTCTCGAAGGCGAAGACGGCACCGAAAGCGCCTAATATCTCTGCACCAACCGCCACAAGCGCTCCGTGGCCATCGCAATCGCGAACCCGACGGGGCAGCGGCACAACCACGA
>NZ_JAIFKJ010000218.1 GCF_019695415.1 Thiohalocapsa sp. | reverse complement strand
GTTATTATTCTAATTTAAACAAGATGACTGGTCGAGGAAAGCGGCACGTCCGCTGCTCCGAGGCCCGACAATAAAAAGGGTGAAATGCATGAACGCCCCGACGCCTACGCCGTCCGCGACCTCGCTCACCATTCCCCTCGGGGTCATCGTGACCTGCAAGCAGCCAACGAATGCCTGGGCCGATCCGGTCTGGCGCGCCAGCGGCGTAATGCTCGAAATCCCGCCCGGCCCGGACTGGCGCGAACTGGCGCGAGGGGAGGGCTACACGCAATACCTCACGACGCGCGCGCAGCTCGAACTGTTCCGCAAGGAGACCGAAGCCTATATCGCCAATATCGAAAGCCGCGAGCCCGCGCTTTATGTCGTGCTGCGTGAGAGCGAGGCCGATGACGCGCCAATCGACGTGCATCTGGTGACGGCCTCGCCCTTCGAAGCGCAGGATTACATGGACAGCAGCGAGGAAACGGTGGAGCGCGTGGCGATGCCCGCGCCGCTGCTGGAGATGATCGAGGCGTTCATCGCCGAGCATCACGTCGAGGAGAAATTCCGCAAGCGCAAGCGCGACGAGGTCGACATCACCGAGGAGAAGTTCGGCAAGGAGCCGATCCACGTTGTTCGCCAGCGGATGCAAGGGAACGGTCGGGAACAATGACGACAGACGAGAAGGATTTCCTGTCGCGCTGGGCGCGGCGCAAGCAGGCCGCGCGGGACGGGCTGGCCGAGCCGGAGCCGGAGCAAGCGGCGGTGCCGGCTGAGAACGCCGCACCGGAGCCGCCTGCCGAGGAAGCGCCGGTCGACGAGTCGGCCTTCGAGGATGTCGACTTCGACGCGCTGGACTACGACTCCGACTACACCCGCTTCATGGAAAAGGACGTGCCGGAGATCGTGCGGCGGCGGGCGCTGCGCGCGCTGTGGCGCTCCGACCCGATCCTGGCGAATGTCGATGGTCTGAACGATTACGACGAGGACTTCACCGACGCCGCGCTGGTGGTCGAGAACCTCGCCTCAGCCTACAAGCCCGGCAAGGGCTACGCGACCGAGGAAGACGAGGCGGTCGAGGAAACGCAGGTCGCCGAAGCCGAAGAGGACGCCGCGCAGGAGCCTGCCCCGGACGAGCCGGCCGCGCTGGCGCAGAGTGAGGAGACACCGATCGCGCCCGAGGACGCAGACGGCGCTGATTCCGGGCCGATGTCATCTGATGACGGTGAAGCGTCGAAAGCGTGAGCGCCGTCTCCCACGATTGTGACCCGCCATGGCGCGCGAAACCCATCCCTTCGGAGCGATTTTCATGTAGACTTCCGCCTATGGGGCGTCTGAGTTTTGATCAGGCAGAAAAAGCCTGACGGGACGTCCCGCATCAGCCGTCGGCCTATCCCGGTCGCGCGGCAATAGGGAGGAATAGTCATGAAATTTGCAATTCTCTTCGTGCTTGGGCTTTTTCTGACGACCGCGGCGAACGCGCTGGAGCGCACGCCCGCGCCAGAAGGGGCCGAGGTTTATATCGTCCAGCCACAGGACGGCGCCGAGGTGAAAAGCCCCGTGACCGTCGTCTTCGGCCTCAAGGGCATGGGCGTGGCCCCCGCCGGCTTCGACATTGAAGGCCCAGGCCACCATCATCTGAACGTCAATGCGCCGCTGCCACCGGACGAAGAAGGCCACCCGTCTGATGATAAGCATATTACATTCCT
>NZ_JAIFKJ010000219.1 GCF_019695415.1 Thiohalocapsa sp. | reverse complement strand
TCGTCGTCGGTCTCCACCTCGATGCGCTTGCCGTTGTGCGCGAAGTGATACCAGTACAGGAGCATGGAGCCGAAGCTCGCCATGAGCCGGTCACCGATGTCGCGGGCAGCCGCCGTGGGCATCGTGTCTTTCTCCGGCTCCAGTATGCCGAGCACGGAGCAACCGGTGCGCAGCACGTCCATGGGATGCGCCGAGGGCGGCAGCTGCTCCAGCACGGTCTTGAGCGCCGACGGCAGGCCGCGCATGGCCTTGAGCTTACGCTTGTAGGCGGCGAGCTCGGCGCGGCTCGGCAGTCGCTCGTGGATCAGAAGGTAGGCGATCTCCTCGAACTCCGCCGCGTCGGCAAAGTCCAGGATGTCGTAGCCGCGATAGTGCAGGTCGTTACCGGTGCGCCCGACGGTGCAGACGGCGGTGTTACCGGCGGTGACGCCGGACAGCGCGACGGACTTCTTGGCTTTGGGCTTCGCAAGCGCTTCGGACTGGGGCTGTTTGTCGGTATCGGTCATAGACCCCTCCAGTCGGGTCGTGTGCGCCGGCGGCGACAGGCAAGCTTAACCGGGATGCGCCACGGACCACACCTTGCCGCGGCGCTCGGCGGCGATCGGCGTAGGCACCCACAATAGATGGGATCGGGATGAACACGAAAAGTGCACGGCGTGCCGGCCGCCCTCAGAGGGTTGCTCCGCGCGCTTCGCACATCGCGCAATCCGAACAAGCTTCAAATGCATAGCCCGCTCTGACGCAGCCCTGCAGCGACGGCACCCCGGCGCTGTGGGCGCGATGCGGGGTGCAGGAGTCACCAACGCTGCGGACCCGAGGCCTTTTCCGGCTGCGCTTCCCGCAATGCGCAACGCGCTGTAAGACACCGTGGCTTGACAGGCACCCTCCTCAGCTTTCCATGAGTTTAGCAGCTACTTCTTATGGTCTGTCTAGTCAATTTCTCTAACCCAGCACGACGCTTTGCGGAATCGACGTCTTGCACAAACCCTGTGGATAACTCTGTGGAAGAACCTTGGGAATGCCCCCTAAGTGCCTGACTCGGTAACAACCCAGTATCATTGACCAATCATTGACCAATCCTCGTTCTTACTTCTTCATCAGATACTTACAATTCCACCTCAAGAACCTCCGAGAGTCGATCAGCGAACTGCTTGGGATTCTGGCGCCCAGACAACGGGTGTGCATAAACTCCGGCCAAGGCTGACAGCGACAGTCGCGCAGACATTAGGAGAGTTGATCAGGATCAACGCGCAGATTCCATGCCTGTGATTTCGGGCCAAGGTCCGCCCGCAGCTCGTAGTACACCGCACCGAGCAGCTCGTGTATCGCATAGTAGCTCGCGTAAAGCGCCGCTGCCTGCGGCAGCCATTCGCGCCATCCGTGGTTCTCGGCACCCGCTGCTCGTTGCAGTCGCCGAGCGCCGGAGACGAAATAGGTCGGCGCCGGCACCGCGTCCACGCCGGCACGCTCGAAGGCCGCCAGGGCTCGAGGCATGTGCCAGGCATCCGTCACCAACAGCACGCGGCGGATGCCGGCCTGTTCGAGTAGGGGCGCGGTTAGCTCGGCGTTCTCGCGGGTGTTGCGGCTGCCATCCTCCAGCGCCGCGACCGGCACGGCCAGCTCCTCCTCCAGGAAGCGCTGCATTGCGGGCCCGGGCGCCCGAGGTCCGGCACCACCGCTGATGTAAATTGGCAGCCCGGTGCGCCGATGCAGCCATGCCGCATAACGGCTGCGCTTCATGCTGTTCACGCCCACCGTGTGGCCATCGTACTCCGGTGCGTCTGCATAGACTTCAGCTCCCAGCACGACGATGGCCTCCGCACCGGTCTGTCGGAGCGCCGTAGGCGGCAACGCCGGGTACTGCTCCGCGAGCCGAATCAAGGGCCCGGCCAGCGCGGGCAGGCTCATCACCAACAGCAGGCTCCAGGTGACGAAGAGCACCAGCCGCCCCAGCGTCCCACGCACCAGCACAAACGCCAGCGCGAGCAGTACCAGGAAGAGCCCGGGCGGGAGGAGCAATTGTTTCAGGATAGTGTAGGATTCCATGCGGCTGGTATCCGGCAGTGATGGCGGCGGCGTACGTCCGCCATGCGCCCCGGGCAGCGCTCGGCGTCCGGCCCGCTGCAACCGCTGGCCCGCGGCGCAGACAGCTGAGCGCTAGGCATCTCGGTCGCTCGGGTCCTCGGGCTTAGGTGTATCGGCCGTCGGTGATGTGCCGGCCATGCTCATGAAGAGCAGGCTTGGCAGCACGGCGATGGCACCGACGCTCATCACCACCACCGCATAGAGGCCGTACCGGACCGTGGTCCGCCGCGCGATAACCACCAGCATCCCTGTCGCCAACACGCCAGCCGCGCCCAACTTCACCAGCCCAGCCACCCCTAGCGCCCGCTGCCCCTCCGCGACCGGCCCGAGCGCTGACAGCAACAACAGGTTCACCAGCAGCATCAGCGCGGCGTTGGGCAGAGAAAAGGGCTCGTAGCCGAAGCGCCGAACCGCGGCCCGATTAACGCTGTAGACGCTGCGCAGCAGCGCCATGAAGAGCGCGAAGGCCAGCAGCAGCCAAAGCCAAGCCATTGCGACTTACCGGGCGCCTGCGGCCAAGCGCAAGCCCACACTCCCCAACCATGGGCCGGCCGCGGGCGCCATCAGCGCTGCGCCAGCGCTTGCGCTTGCTGATCGGCGTGGTAGGACGAGCGCACCATGGGACCGCTTGCGACCGCCGAGAAGCCCATGGCCTCCGCCTCGCCGCCCAGCGCGGCGAACGCCTCCGGCGTCCAGAAGCGCTCCACCGGCAGATGGTCCCGACTCGGCTGCAGATACTGGCCCAGGGTGAGCATGTCGCAGCCGTGGGCACGCAGGTCGCGCATCACGGCCAGCACCTCGTCGCGTTGCTCGCCCAGCCCGAGCATCAGGCCCGACTTGGTGGGCACAGTCGGGTGGCGCGCCTTGAAGGCCGCGAGCAGGTCCAGCGAGCCTTGGTAGTCGGCGCCGGGCCGCGCCTGACGATAAAGCCGGGGCACGGTTTCCAGATTGTGGTTGAAGACATCGGGCACGGCGTCGCCGGTAAAGGCGTCCAGCGCTTGCGCCTCGCGGCCACGGAAGTCCGGCACCAGCACCTCGAGGCGAATCTCCGGACAGCGCGCTCGCACTGCCCGCAGGCAGGCCGCGAAGTGCCCTGCGCCGCCGTCGCGCAGGTCGTCCCGGTCCACGGAGGTGATGACGACGTAGCTCAAGCCCATGCGGGCGATGGAGTCCGCAAGGTTCTCGGGCTCTGCCTCGTCCAGCGGCTGCGGGCGGCCGTGGGCGACATCGCAGAAGGGGCAGCGCCGGGTGCAGATGTCGCCGAGGATCATGAAGGTCGCCGTGCCGTGACCGAAGCACTCGCCCAGGTTCGGGCACTGCGCCTCTTCGCACACAGTGGCGAGTCCGGTCTCACGCAGCAGACGCTTGATGCGGCTTACCCCGGGCCCGGTGGGCGCCTTGGCGCGGATCCAGCGCGGCTTGCGCGGCACCTCCCCCGTGGGCTCAATTTTCACCGGGATGCGGGCCACCTTGTCGCGACCGCGCTGATGGGTCTCGGGCGAGTAACGGGATGGGGCTTCGAGCGGACTCGCGTCAGGCATGCGGGACTCCGGACATCTGGTGGCGAAAAATGGGGGTTCTTGACGTGTGGCGCCCGCGACGTGCGCGGACACAAGTGCAGGACAGGACCCGCAGCGGGTTGTTCAGTTTACCAGCACTCTTAAAGATGACCTGCAGATCGTCCGTGATCTTTGCACGGGCGTCTCGCGCGTCGACACGGCACCGATGCCCGAGCTGGCGCGCGCCGTGTTCGCAACCCGGAGGTCCATCATCGGTGGCATCGCCAAGATGACCACCCCGGCCGGCCTGGCCATCCCGGCAATGGCCGCGCGCCGATGCCGAGCGGGTTTTCGCGGACCAAGTGCTATAGTCTCACCCCAGTGCGGGCTGAGCCCGATTGGCAATCGCTCGCTTGCAGCGAAGATGGGCGTCTGGGGCTTTCCCGTGGACTCCATCACAGAGCCGCGGCGGTGAGCCGCCGACAGAGCGTCTACTGATGCGTTCCAGGCGAGCACCGGGCGCGGCGGCTAAACGGACTTCAGTCGATCTTGGTCGATCGAGCGCTCCTCAATTCTCCGGGTCGAAGCTCAGCGACACCGAGTTGATGCAATAGCGCTCGCCGGTCGGCCGCGGGCCATCCGGGAAGACATGCCCTAGGTGCGAGCCGCAGCGGGCGCAATGCACCTCCGTGCGGACCATGCCGTGGCTTTTGTCCGTCTCGGTCTCGACAGCACCGTTGGCGGCGGGCTGCCAGAAGCTCGGCCAACCGGTGCCGGAGTCGAACTTGTGCTCGGCGGAGAAGAGCTCCGCGCCGCATCCCGCGCAGAGATAGCGACCGGCATCTTTCGTGGCCCAGTAGTCACCGGTAAAGGCGGGCTCCGTCCCCTGCTGGCGCAGCACACGGTATTGCTCGGGCGTCAGCTCGGCGCGCCATTCGGCATCGGTTTTCTCGATCTTGTCGGTCATCGCAAGCTCCTCTTGACTATGGTCGTTGTGACGGCAAGCGGACGGCCCTTATACTGCTGTCCCACTTGGCGCACAGCCCGGCACGAGTCACAACAGGCTGAAACAAAACTGGTTTTCCCATATGCGAGTCAGCTCCTTCCAACCGCCGCCGCGTACACTCATGGGGCCTGGTCCTGCGGATGTCCACCCGCGCGTGACCGCAGCACTGGCGCGGCCCACCATTGGCCATCTCGATCCCGCCTTCGGCGCCATGATGGAAGAGCTGAAAGGACTGCTGCGCTACGCATTCCGCACCGACAACCCGCTCACCATGCCGGTCTCGGCGCCTGGCCTGTCTCTTATCAACATCTGCAGCCGCCGACGAGCGACCCAGGTTAAATACGGGGGGACACCAGCACATCAAAAAAAAAACAAACACAAAGGACAGCAGAGCAACAAACCAAGAAATAAGCCAACAAGAACAAA
>NZ_JAIFKJ010000086.1 GCF_019695415.1 Thiohalocapsa sp. | reverse complement strand
GTGCTTGGGTCATCTACGAGAAGTGGGACGAGAAACGCGCCGAGGTCGCTGAGGCAGGCGCCCCCGAAGCCCCCACACAACGCGTCAGCATCGGGGGTAACGGGATCGTCGCCGGACGCGACGTGAACCAAGGCAGCTTCAGCGCCTCAACCGGCGCGGACGGGTCCGGCGCCGACGCGCCCGCGGTCAGCAGCGATATCTCGATCGGCGGGGATGGGGTGGTCGGCGGCCGCGACGTCAACACCGACAGTATCCGCATCGGCGACTGATCGTTCTGAGCCGTCATGCGAGGCCGAAGCCGAATCCTGCTCGTCGCTGCCGCCCTCATGCTGCTGATGGGCAACGCTGCAGCGCGCCTCGACGTGGACATCGATGGCGACGGCGTTGTCGCCGGCCGAGACGCGAACATCGATGGTGGTGTTGTCTTCGGCCTCAAGGCACGGGAGATCGAGCAGCTGGTGCAGGCGCAACTCCGACTCGAGCGCACCCACGCGGAGGAGATCGGGACCATCGCCCAACGCCTCGGCGTCGCCGCCTGCGACGCCGTGCAGCTCCTGCGGGACCTCGCACAAGAGCGCTTGACCGCGGCCACAGCCCGCGAACGGGTCGCAGCGCTCCGTGCGGAGCAGCCTCGGGCGGCCGCCGACGGCATCGACGACTCCGCCGCACCAGCGAGCGCTGGCGAGGCTGCAGCGTCGGTGCGTCTCGGCCGAGGCATCGTCGCCCTGCGTGACATCGACATCGCCGGCGATGTCGTATTCGGTGTTTCTCGGTCCGAGGTCGAGCCCGTGCTCGCAACGCTGCGTGCGGAAGGAGCGGAACGGCTCGCGCAGCTCAACACGCTGAGCCTCGACCTCAGCGTCAGCCGCTGCGCCACGGGCAACTTTCTCGCGACCTTGGGTGAGCAAGCCGTGCCCATCGAGGACCTGCACGGGCGCTTGCAGCAGATTGCCCGTCAGCACCTGAGCCTAGTGGCGCAATGGGAGTCCATCAGCATCGAGGACCCCGAGATCACCAGCCTGCGCGACGCCGCCAAAACCGCCATCGACCGTGGCGACCATCCAACGGCGGAGCAACTGCTCGCCGAGGCCAGGCGGAGAATGGGCGAGAAGATCAGTCAAGTGAAGGCATTGGCGACCGATTTTGCACGTGTGGAAGGCGACATCGGTCGCCTCGCACTCATCGCCCTACGTTACGACGACGCCGCCGAAGCCTTCGCCAACGCCAGCGATTACGCCGCCAAGGCCGACGAGCCGAAGCGTGCGCTTGAGTATCTGGAGCTGGCGGCCGCGGCGTACCAAGACGCGGGACGCTACGACGAGGCCGAAAGCGCGTTCCGCGAGGTGCTGGCCGGGCTCGGCAAACCGCAGAACGACGCTGACAGCCTTCGCTTCGCGGTGGTGCAAAACAATTACGCAACACTCCAGTACGCCCGCTCCGAGTATTACGACGCTGCCGAGCAGTTCCAGGCGGCCTTGGCCACTCTGGACGGCACCGATGAGCCCCTACCCGCTCAGCCGTTCGCTCAACAGCGCGCCGTCGCCACAACCGGACTCGGCCACGCGGCCACGGCCCTTGGGGATTTCGCCGCCGCCCAGCCACCCTACAACGCCCACCTGGCCAGCCTGGCGGCCGGCTTCGGCCACCAGGAACCCAGGAGCCGCAGCCTGCTGCGCACCCCCCCCCGCCGG
>NZ_JAIFKJ010000584.1 GCF_019695415.1 Thiohalocapsa sp. | reverse complement strand
TCTTTTCCCGGTGGTTGGGCGAGGCCCCCCGGGTGAACGGCCGGAGGAGGAATACCCGGTGGTGCCTAACAGCGGGCGGGTCCTCCACCTGTGGCACGGCGGCGGGATGACGCGCCGGGCCCGCAACCGGAAGGCGATGTATCCCGAGGCCGAGATCCAGATCAACCCGGCCGACGCCCAGGCGCGCGGGATCGAGAACGGTGGAATGATGAAGGTCGCCTCCCGCCGCGGCGAGATCGTGGCCAAGGCCCAGGTGACCACCCGCGTGCCCGCTGGTTTGATCTTCGCGACGTTCCATTACCCGGATTCAGCCGTCAACTTCCTCACCAATCCGGCCCTCGACCCCGTGGCCAAGATCCCGGAATACAAGGTCTGCGCCGTCAGGGCCGAGGCGGTGAACGGACACTCGGAGGGGTAGTGAGCGTGTAAGCACTGGATATATCTCGCCGGAGGACCGGCAGTCCCTCGTGGCAGTCCTGCTTGCGTCACCCGTCACGCGCTATACGTGACGGGTGACGCTTAATGCTTAACATGACCCTTTACCAGCACTTGTAAACTGCATAACTGGAACAGCGGATGATGTAGCGCGGAATGGTATTCCGCGTCGATAGCGGATTAGCCATCCGCGCTACATTCGATTCGAGTTCTAGTTGTGCGATTCAGAGCTTGCAGTCAAGCCTGATGCTAACAAAGGATAAATTCCGAAAGAAATCCCAATGGAAAAAATCATTCGTATGGCCCACGGCGCCGGCGGGCAGATGATGAACCAACTCATCCGCGAGATCTTCGCCGCGCCGCTGGACAACCCCCACTTGCGCCAACTGGCCGACTCCAGCGTGATAGCCCTTGACCTGCAAACTTGCAATCTTGCGACTTGCAAACCGCAACTGGCTATGTCCACCGACTCCTTCACCGTTCGCCCGCTCTTTTTCCCCGGCGGCGACATCGGTTCTCTGGCTGTCCACGGCACCGTCAACGATGTGGCGATGAGCGGCGCCCGACCGCTCTGGCTCACCGCTGCTTTCATCCTGGAAGAGGGATTGGAGATTGAGGTGTTGGAGCGGGTGGTGCGCTCGATGGCCAAGGCGGCGCGCGAGGCCGGGGTCCAGGTCGTCGCTGGCGACACGAAGGTGGTCGAGCGCGGCCATGGCGACGGCATCTACATCAACACCGCCGGCGTGGGCGTCGTGCGTGAGGGTGTCGCCGTCGGCCCGGACCGGGCCCAGCCCGGTGACGTGATCCTGGTCAGCGGTACCCTGGGCGACCACGGCATCGCCGTCCTCAGCAAGAGAGAAGGCCTGACCTTCGAGACGGAACTGCTCTCCGATAGCGCGCCCCTGAATGGCCTGATCGAAGCGCTCCTGGATGCCGCTCCGCACACCCGCTGCCTGCGCGATCCCACACGGGGCGGGCTGGCGGCGGCCCTCAACGAATTGGCCGGGACATCGAGGGTGGGGATCGAAATCGACGAGACAGCCGTGCCGGTGCGCCCGGCCGTGGCGGCAGCCTGCGAAATGCTGGGCTTCGATCCGCTGACGGTGGCTAACGAGGGCAAGCTGGTCACCTTCGTTCCACCCGCCGAGGCCGAGGCAGCGCTAGCGGCGCTGAAACGACACCCACTGGACCAGGAGGCGGCTCGCATTGGGACCGTCGTCGAGGCACCCGTCGGGGGGGGACTGGGCCGGCCCGGCATTGG
>NZ_JAIFKJ010000484.1 GCF_019695415.1 Thiohalocapsa sp. | reverse complement strand
CCACGTGATTAGACCTGGAGGCGGCGGCGGCAGTGTTGGAGGTGTGAAGGGGACGGGGGGGGGGGGCGGCCTGGGCGTTCCCTTGCCGATGGGGTCCTTCCCGGCCAGCGGCGGTGCGCGCATGCAGGAATCGCTCTTCTCGCTGCTGCAGATGGCCAAGACCAGCGCCGCCCTCGGGCGCCTGCGGGACAAGGGACTGCCTTTCGTCTCCGTGATGACCGACCCCACCATGGGCGGCGTCTCCGCGAGTCTCGCCATGCTCGGGGACATCAACATCGCCGAGCCTGGCGCGCTGATCGGCTTCGCCGGCCCCAGGGTCATCGAGCAGACGGTCCGCGAGACCCTGCCCGACGGCTTTCAGCGCAGCGAGTTCCTGCTGGAGCACGGTGCGCTGGATCAGATCTGCGACCGCCGCGAGCTGCGTGAGCGTATCGCGGATCTGCTGTCCATGTTGATGCGGCGGCCGAAGGACGCGTAAGTCCGTCCTGGCCGGCTAGGATAACCGGGGAGCGCGGACCCCATCGGCGATTGCGCGACCCTTGATCCAGCCGACGTGCGCTGCACGTCGTCGCGCGCACTTCGTACTTCTTCGCCCCCAATGCGCTTCCAGACCCTCTCCGAATGGCTTGCCTGGCAGGAGAACCTTCACCCGAGCCGCATCGACTTGCGGCTCGAGCGCGTCGGCGCGGTCTGGCAGGCCCTCGGCTATGGCCCCTTCGGATGCCCGGTGATCACCGTCGGCGGCACCAACGGCAAGGGCTCCGTGGTGGCCTATCTGGATGCCATATGCCGGGCCGCCGGGTATCGCACCTGCGCCTACACCTCGCCGCATGTTCTGCGCTACAACGAGCGTATCCGCATCGACGGTACGGATGCCCCGGACGTTGCCCTCTGTGACGCCTTTGCGCGCATCGACGCGGTGCGCGGAGATGCCCAACTGACGTACTTCGAGTTCGGCACGCTGGCGGCCTTGACGCTCTTCGCCGAGGCGCAGCCGGACTTGGTACTGCTGGAGGTGGGCCTTGGCGGGCGCCTGGACGCTGTGAACATCATCGACGCCGATGTCGCCGTGGTCACCAGTATCGGCCGGGATCACATGGCCTGGCTGGGCGATACGCTCGATCAGATTGCCTTCGAGAAGGCCGGTATCTTCCGCGCCGGGCGCCCGGCCGTCATCGGTCAGGCCAATGCACCAGAGCGGCTGCGGGCGCGCGCACTGGAGGTGGGTGCCCAGCCGTTGCAGCTGGGCCAGGAGTTCCGCTGGCGCATGGACGCCGGGCAATGGCAGTGGCAGGGGCCGGGCGGTCGACGTCGGGATGCACTGCCGGCGCCGGCGCTGCGCGGGCGGTTTCAGTACGACAATGCCGCGGCGGCCATCTGTGCGTTGGAATGCCTCGGCACGCGCCTGCCGGTGAACAACGCGGCACTGCGCCAAGGGCTGCAGCGGGTGCGACTGCCTGGGCGTTTCACCGTGCTGCCGGGGCGGCCCACCTGGGTGCTGGATGTGGCCCACAACGCCGAGGCGGCGCGGGCCCTCGCACAGAATCTGGCGGCGCTGGGCTGCACTGGGCCGCGGCACGCCCTGCTCGGGCTCTCCGCAGACAAGGAGGCCGCCGCCGTCGCCAGGGCCGTTGCTGATTGGGTTGATACCTGGCATCTGGTGCCGGCGCCGGGTCCCCGGGGCATGGCCCTCGGAC
>NZ_JAIFKJ010000593.1 GCF_019695415.1 Thiohalocapsa sp. | reverse complement strand
CGCTCGCAGACAGGGCCTTGGCGATGGCCTCGCGCTGTGTGGGTGTATAGGGGTAGGGCTCGACGAAGTGCCTGCGCGGCGGGGCCTCCTTCGCGCCGGGGTTGCGCCGCCGCTGTTGGTCGGCGCCGTCAGCCCCGGGCTTCGGCGGCTCGCCGCGCGCAGCATCGACCTCCGCCGGCGGCAGGAAGGGGCGGCGCCGCTCGGGGGAGCTCCGGGTGCTCCAGTCGGTTTTCGGCATGGCCTGCTCCGTTGCGCGTGGTCTCGCGCTTAAGGGAGATACCGATTGATTGGCCATCCTGGCCAAAAATCGGACGGAGCCGGAAGACACGGTCTCCCGGCTCCTTCATTCTTAAGCGCTTACGCGCTTAAAAATGGCGGGGCATCCTGCCCCGGACGGGAAGCGCCAACACATCGGCGCTTCCCTAAGTATGGACCGGGCGCCCGCGTCGCGCAGCGCTGCTCTGTCGGTCAGGCACCGGCGCGGACGAAGGGATTGTGGCGGCGCTCCTCGCCGAAGGTGCTCATGGGGCCGTGTCCGGGGATGAAGCGCACGTCGTCGCCTAGGGGAAAGAGCCGCTCGCGGATGGAGCGCAGCAGGTCGCCATGGCTGCCGCGGGGGAAGTCGGTGCGGCCGATGCCGCCGGCGAAGAGCACATCGCCCACCTGGGCGAGGCGAGCCTCGGCGTCGAAGAGCACCACGTGACCCGGCGTGTGGCCGGGGCAGTGCAGCACCTCGAGCCTGCGCTCGCCGAGTGTGACGACCTCGCCGTCGGTGAGCCAGCGCTCGGGGCGGAAGGCCGGCTGTGGCGGAAAGCCGAACATCTGTGCCTGCTGCGGCAGGGCATCGAGCCAGAAAGCATCGTCCTGGTGCGGGCCGAGGATGGGGAGCCCGAGCTGCTCAGCCAGCATCGGCGCGGCGCCCACGTGATCGAGATGGCCATGCGTGAGCAGGATCATGAGCGGCTCCGCGTTCATCGCGGTAAGGGCTGCCGTAATGCGCTCGGGCTCGCCGCCCGGGTCGACGATGGCCGTCGCTCCAGTGTCGGCGCAGCGCAGCAGGGTGCAGTTCTGCTGGAACGGCGTGACTGGGATGATGCGGTAGTCCACAGGGATGATGGTGGAGCTTGCAGGTTTGCGGTGGGCTCACCGGCGTGTGGCGTCAGCGCCGCTTGCGCGCGGGCTTGGCGGCAAGCACCGGCCGGGTGCCGGAGAGCCGGTCATACCAGGCGAGTCCGTCACGATCGAACAAGACCCACAGCAGGCCGGCGCCCAGCGGCAGCAGGGTGAGCGCTGCGAAGGCGAGCCGGCGCAGCGCGTCGGTCCATCCCAGCGCGCTGCCGTCGGCCCGCAGCAGCAGGGTGCGCCAACTGCGCATACCGAGGCTCTGCCGCCCGCCCGTCCAAAAGTAGATGTAGTAGGCGGCGATGACCACCAGCAGGTAGAGCTGGAACACGACCCTGGCGACGCCCGTGATGCTGTCGCGGCCCGTGAGCACGCTGAAAGCGGTGTAGAACACCGCAGCCGCCACCACCACCACGCCCACCAGGAGCATGAGGTCGTAGAGCATGGTGGCGAGCCGCCGCAGCAGCCCAGGGCTGCGGGCCTTGCTGAGGTCGGGCGTCGGCGCGGTGGCTGCGTCTGGGGTCAGGGTTTCGGTCATGACGGCAGTGTGGGGGATGCGTGGCGGGCTGTCATTGATTTGGTACATCGGGCCGTGCGCGGGCTGGAAGGTTCCGGCGCGGCTCAGGCGCTGTCGCACCTGCGAGCCGACGGTGCCATGGGTTAGACTCACGGCGTGAAACAAGCCGCCACCATGCGCCGAAGCCTGCCGACAATTGCCGTGAAGCCAGCGGCCTATCGGCTGTTGCGGTACCTGCCGATGCCGCTCATCGCGATCCTCATCGGGCTCGTGGCGGGGCTCGCGGTCTGGGGTGTGCTGGATCAGGTGCAGAGCCGGGCGGTAGAGCGCATTTTCAACAAGGAGCTTACCGCCCGGCTCGACCTGCGCTCGCGCGAGAGCCTGCTGCGCTTCGACCAGTACATGAACAACTATGCCGCCACGGCACGGCTCCTGGCGAACCATCGCCGCCTGGCGCAGTACCTGGAGCCGTTGTTCTGGTTCCCTGAAGAGAACGTGGAGCCCGTGGTGTACGAGCAGTTCCGGCCGTTCTGGCTGCCGGACTTCTTCGAGCGCAACGCGCTGTTGGCTCCGAGCCACGTCCTGCTGATGGACACCCGCGGGCAGGTGCGCGAGGTATACCAGGCCGGCACCTCGCCGCTGCCGGCGGAGCTGCTGGCCGAGGCGCGCAACTGGGTGGACGCCGGCGATGACGTGCATACCGTGCTGGCGCGCGCCGGCGACCAGCCCGTCCTGGTGGTCAGCGATCGCGTGGAGGATGCGGGTGGCTACGGCATGGGGCACCTGGCGGTGGTGGTGCCCATTGACGCGGATTTTCTGGCGGCGTCCGAGGGCAGCGTATCGGCGGACAGCTCGGCCGTGGCCCTGGTGGATTCGGACGAACAGCGCATCCTCGCCACCAACGAGCCGCAGCAGCTCATCCCCGGCACCCTGCTGGAGCAATGGAGCGAGGAGTTCGTCGTCACCTCCCAATCGCTGCCCGAGTACGAAGGCTCCAACTGGAACATGCTCTTCGCCACCTTCATCCCGCACTCGAGCGTGGAGAAGATGACCCAGCGGGTGGTGGAGTTCGAGCGCAACCAACGGCTTATCGCTGCGCTGGTATTCATCGCCGTGTTTACGCTGGTCATCTATCTGGTGTCCGCGCGCCTAAACCGGGTGCTGACGCGCATGACCCGGTTCTCGCAGCGTGCGCTCGACATCGAGCAGCCCAACTTCAAGCGCGGCGGCAACCAGCTGCTGCTGCTGGAGGACTGGATTCAGCACTTCACCAATCTGGTGCTCAAGGCGCGCGAGGAGATGAACCGGCGCCACGCGCATGAGATGCGCGAGACCGAGGCGCTCAAGGCGGCCATCATGGAGGCTTCGCTGGATGCCATTGTCACCCTGAACCGCGCCGGGCTCATCATCGATTACAACCCCATGGCCGAGGCCATGCTGGGGCTGACGGCAGCGGACGCCAAGAACGGCGATTTCGCGCGGCGGTTTCTGGATGCCGACGAGCACGCCGCTTTCCGAGACATGCTCTCGGACTCCGGCCGCCGCCAACACGGTGGCCATCGCCGGCCGCATGCGCGGGGTGAGCTCTGGGCGAAGCGTGCGGACAGCTCCCGCTTTCCGGTGGAGATGTCCATTGTCCCCATCGACATCGACGACGAGCGCGTCTACACGCTGTACATCCACGACGCTACCCAACGCAAGGCGGCGGAGCGGGAGATCAAGAGCTTGGCGCGCTTCGCAAGCGAAAGCCCGAACCCCATCCTGCGCGTGAATGCGGAGGGTCTCATCGTCTACGCCAACGCCGCGAGCCGTGCGCTGACGGATGCCTGGGGCACCGGCCCCGGCCGACTGTTGCCGGTGGACTGGACCCAGGAGGTGCATGCGGCGTTGGACGAGGGCCAGAATCGCGAGCGCGAGGACGACCAGGGCGAGCAGGTCTATTCGCTCCTGTTCGTGCCCATATCGGATCTCGGCTACGTGAACATCTACGCCCGCGACACCACCGCCGTGCGCCGGGCGGAGCAGGAGTCGCGCCAGCACCAGTCGGAGCTGGTGCACGTGTGCAGGCTCTCCACCATGGGCGAAGTGGCCACCGGCATGGCACACGAGCTGAACCAACCGCTCTCGGCCATCGTCAACTACGCCAAGGGCGCGAGCCGGCGGCTGCAAGGCGGCATGCTGGACACCGAGCCGCTTGTGGAGGCCATGCGCCAAATCTCCGCCCAGGCCCAGCGCGCCGGCGAGATCATCCGCCGGCTGCGTGCGCTGGTGGGCAAGCAGGCGCCGGTGCGCAGCGTCGTGGACCTCAATTACATGGTCCGCGAGGTGTGCGGCTTCCTGGAGTTCGAGACCGGCAAGCTCGCACTGCGCATCGAGCTGGACCTCGCCGAGGGCGAGATCCCGGTCAACGTGGACCTGGTGCAGATCGAGCAGGTGCTGCTGAACCTGGTCCGCAACGCCCTGGATGCGCTGGAGGACAAGCCGGCCGAGGAGCGCCACCTCGCCATCTTCACCCTGGTGCGCGGCGCCGAAGCCGTCGTGGGTGTGGCCGACAACGGCCCCGGCATTGCCGCGGAGCGCATGGCACACCTGTTCGATCCGTTCTACACCACGAAGGAGACCGGTATGGGCATGGGGCTGGCCATCAGTCAGACCATCATCGACGATCACGGCGGCGAGATCCGCGCCGAATCCGAGCCGGGCCGGGGTACGGTGTTCCACGTGCACCTGCCGCTGGCGGCGGAAGCGCTCGCCGCCGAGCCGCAAGCGCCCGAAGAGGCTGCACCGCCTATGGCAGCGGGGGCAGGCCGATGAGCCGGGAAGAGACCGTTTTCGTGGTCGACGACGACCAGGCCATGCGCAGCTCCCTGCAATGGCTCATTGAGTCCATGGGCATGCGGGTTGAGACCTACGACTCCGCCCAAGCCTTTTTGGATGCCTTCTACCCCGGACGGGCGGGGTGTCTGCTGCTCGACGTGCGCATGCCGGGCATGAGCGGGCTGGAGCTGCAGGCCTATCTTGCCAAGCGCGAGCACCGCATCCCCGTGATCATCATCACCGGCCACGGCGATGTCTCCATGGCCGTGAAGGCCATGAAGAACGGCGCCGTGGACTTCATCGAAAAGCCGTTTGACGACGAGGCGCTCATCGTCAGCATCCGCAACGCGTTACAGCACGATGAAAAGCAGCGTGCGCTGAGGGCACAGCGGGCGGACATTGCCGCGCGCATGGCGGAGCTCACCCCGCGCGAGCACGAGGTCATGACCATGGTCACGGACGGCAGATCCAATAAAGAGATCGCGACGGCCTTGGGTGTCAGCGCCAAGACCGTCGAGGTCCACCGCGCCCGGGTGATGGACAAAATGCGCGCAGACTCACTCGCCGAGCTGGTGCGGATGGTGATG
>NZ_JAIFKJ010000366.1 GCF_019695415.1 Thiohalocapsa sp. | reverse complement strand
GGTGTCATGGGCGCCGGTGAGCCACTGGGGGGTCTCGAGGCGGGCGGGCAGCAGCCAGGTGTTGGGTCCGGGCCAGCTCGCGCGGATCTCGGCCATGCGTGAGGCGTCGAGCGGCTCGACATAGGGCAAAAGCGAGCCGAAGTCGGCGGCGATGAGAATCAAGCCCTTGTCCATGGCGCGGCCCTTGATCTCCAGGATCCGCAGCACGGCTTCGGGGTCCAAGGGGTCGCAACCGAGGCCGAAGACCGCCTCCGTTGGGTAGGCGATAACACCGCCGTGGCTGACCACTCGGGCGGCCTCGCGCAAGCCGAAGGGGACGGTGCCGACGCTGCGCATAGAGCGGGCTCAGCCTCTGTGGTGATCTGCCCGTGGGTCAGGAAGCCGCTTCGACCTCGGCCTCTTCGGCGGGTGCCGTATAGCCGCATTCCTTCTGTGGGCAGACCTTCTGTGCACCCTTGGTCTTGGTGACCTTGAGCGTCAGGATGGGCCAGTTGCATTGCGGGCAGGGCTCGGCGAGTGGCTGGTTCCAGACGGCGTAGTCGCACTTGGGATAGGTGGAGCAGGAGAAGAAGACCTTACCGCGGCGGGACTTTTTCTTCTGCAGTGTCCCTGCCTCGCACTTGGGGCATCGGACACCGGTGTCCACCGGCTTTTCCAGCGGCTCGATGTGGCGGCATTTGGGATAGGCAGTGCAGCCGATGAACTTGCCGTAGCGCCCGCGCTTGATGGCCAGCTCCGAGCCGCACTCGGGGCAGCTGCGGCCCTCGACGATCTGCGGTTCCTCTTTCTCCCCCTTGCCCTCGTCCAGGTTGCGCGTGTACTTGCACTCGGGGTAATTGGTGCAGCCGATGAAAAGGCCGTTGCGCCCCAGCCGCTTGGACAGCTGGCCGCCGCATTCAGGGCACTGCTCGTCGATGGTCTCCTGTGTCACATCCTTGCGCTCGACGTTCTCTTGCGTGTGGTCCAGGCGGTCTTTGAAGGGCTTCCAGAATTGCTCCAGCAGCGGGATCCAGTCCTCTTCGCCGCGAGAGACGGCATCCAGCTCGTCTTCGAGCTTGGCGGTGAAGTCGTAGTCCACGTAGGAGGTGAAGTGCTCGGTGAGGAACTTGTTGACGATGCGGCCCACGTCCGTGGGCAGAAAGCGCTTCTTCTCCAGCACCACGTACTCGCGCTCCTGCAGCGTGGAGATGATTGACGCGTAAGTGGACGGCCGGCCGATGCCGAGCTCCTCCAAGGCCTTCACCAGCGATGCCTCGCTGTAGCGCGGCGGTGGCTCCGTGAAGTGCTGCTCCGGGCGGATGCCGAGCAAGTCCACCACTTGGCCCTCGGTCATGTCCGGCAGCATGCGCTCCTCGTTATCGTCGGCGCCGGTGGCGTCATCGCGGCCTTCCAGATAGACGCGCATGAAGCCGGGCTCGGAGACGGTGGAGCCGGTGGCGCGGAACAGGTTGCCCTCGCCGGCGGACAAGTCTACGGCGACTTGGTTGATGAGCGCTTGGGCCATCTGGCAGGCGATGGTGCGCTTCCAGATCAGCTCGTAGAGCTTGGCCTGGTCGGCCGTCAGGTGCTGCTTGATGTCCTTTGGTAGGTTGCGGATGGACGTGGGCCGGATCGCCTCATGCGCCTCTTGGGCGTTCTTGGACTTGGTCTTGAAGGCCCTTGGCTGGTCTGGGACGTACTTCTGCCCGTAGCGCTCACCGATGTATTCGCGAAGCTCCGCGATGGCCTCCTGGGCGAGGTTGACGGAGTCCGTGCGCATGTAAGTGATGAGGCCGACGGCGCCCTGGCCGATGTCCACGCCCTCATAGAGCTGCTGCGCCGTGCGCATGGTGCGCTGTGCCGTGAAGCCGAGCTTGCGCGCGGCCTCCTGCTGCAGGGTGGAGGTGATGAACGGCGGCGCCGGGTTGCGCTTGCGCTGCTTGCGCTCGACCTGCTCTACGCGGAGCTTGCCGGCGGCGGCCGTCTGCAGCGCCGCCTCGACCTCTCGGGCGCGCTTCTCATCCGTGATGCTGAACTGCTCCACCTTCTCGCCGCCAAACTGGGTCAGCTTGGCGGTGAAGGGCTTGTCGCCGACCTTCTCGTCCGGCGCCTTGGCATCGGCCTCGACGGTCCAGTATTCCTGGCTCTGGAATGCCTCGATCTCCTGCTCGCGCTCGACAATGAGCCGCAGCGCCGGGCTCTGCACCCGCCCAGCGGACAGACCGCGGCGCACCTTCTTCCACAGCAGCGGCGAGAGGTTGAAGCCCACCAGGTAATCGAGCGCCCGGCGCGCTTGTTGGGCATTCACCAGGTCGTGGGAGAGCTCGCGGGGGTTCGCGACCGCGTCGTTGACGGCGCGCTGGGTGATCTCGTTGAAGACCACGCGATAGACAGGCCGCTCGCCGATCAGCTTGCGGTCATGCAGCAGCTCGTACAGGTGCCACGAGATGGCCTCGCCCTCTCGGTCCGGGTCTGTTGCCAGGTACAGGGCATCGGCCTTCTTCAGGAGCTTCGAGATGGCCGCCACGTGCTTCTCGTTGCGGTCGATGACCTGGTACTTCATCTCGAAGTTGTGCTGCGGGTCCACCGCCCCCTCCTTCGGCACCAGGTCGCGGACATGGCCGTAGGAGGCCACCACCTCGAAGTCCGGGCCCAAATACTTTTTGATGGTCTTTGCCTTGGCGGGGGATTCGACGACGACGAGATGCATGACGGTTCCGAAGCGAGGTCGCAGGGCGGCTTAGGAAATACGAAACGCCGCGGTCGCGTCAAGGTGGGGCCGGCGTCCGCCGGGCGTCAAGCGGTGGGCGCTGCCAGTGGCCTGATCACCGGTGGTTTGGGAAACGCCGAGTTATCGGCGCTTTCCATGCGCGGCCGGACGTCCGATTTTTGGGCAGGATGCCCAACAAATCGGTACCTCGTTAGTGCAGCTGCGCCGGTGCGTCGCTGTAGATCAGCTCTTCCATCTGACTGTGCGCGGATTCCCGCCCTGGGCGGTTCATCAGCACCAGCAGCACCACCCATTTCAGCTCATCGACGGTCACGGCAGTTTGCTGGATGGCCATGGCGCGGTCGATGACGAGCTCCCGACTGAGGGGGTCGAGGATGGCGCTCTGCTCCAGAAAGAGCAGCAGGCCGCGCGCCTCAATGTCGAGCTTGGCGCACTCACCGGCTGTGTAGATGCGCACACTGCCGGCCGTGCGCGGCGGATACTCGGCGGTGTCCATGCGGCTGGCGAGCTCGTCCAGCCACGTTAGGGCCTGAGCGATCTCGCCGTTGGAGAAACCGGCACGCGAGAGCTCCGTTTCGAGCTCGTCCTGGTCCAGGGGCGGGCGTGCCTCGCCGTCCAGATAGTTCTCGTAGAGGTAGATCAGGACGTCGACCATGTTCTCGTTCATGCTAGCTCCTTGTGGGGTAGCGTTCGCGTCGTCACGCAGCATCGGTGGGGTCGAAGCGTTCGCAGTGGCGGGTCAGTGGTGATGCGTCTCGCGGGCGGGTGCGGCTTTAGTCTCCGGCCGGGGCCGCCGGGGCCGCTCCGCGCAGGCTGTAACGGCCGCCGGGATGCGACACCACGTGGCCCTGTAGTTCGAGCAGTAAGAGCATGGAGGCGATCTCGAAGGCCGGCAGGCCGGTGCGGGCGATGAGGTCGTCGGGTGCAAGCGGATCATACCCCATGCAGGCCAGCAGCCGCTGATGATCCGCATCCAGCTCCGAGCTATGCTGAGGCACGGGCTCGGCGGTGGCGGGTGCCTGCGCGTCGCTCAGGTACGCCGCAAGCTGGGGTCCCAGCTCCTCCAGAATCTGGTTGGCACTGTCCACGAGCTTGGCTCCCTGGCGGATCAGCGCATGGCAACCGCGGGCCAGCGGATTGTGAATGGAGCCGGGCAGAGCGAAGACTTCGCGCCCCTGCTCGCTCGCGAACCTGGCGGTGATGAGCGACCCCGAGCCCACGGCCGCCTCCACCACCAGCGTTCCCAGGCTCAGCCCGGCAATGATGCGGTTGCGCTGCGGGAAATGGCTGGCGTGCGGCCCGGTGCCGGGCAAGAACTCGCTGACAAGGGCGCCGCGCGCGGCGATGCGCCGGGCGAGGTCCCGATGGGCGGCCGGATAGACGCGATCCGGCCCCGTGCCCAGCACGGCGATGGTGCGGCCAGCGCGCAGGGCCCCGTCATGGGCTGCGGCGTCGATGCCGAGCGCAAGGCCGCTGGTGATCACGAGCCCGAGACTGGCCAGGTAGCTGGCAAAGTCCCGAGCCGTCTCGAGGCCGCCTGCAGTCGGGTTGCGGCTGCCGACGACGGCGATCTGCGGCTCTGCTAGGAGCGCCGGGTCACCCCGCACGAAGAGCACAGGCGGCGGTGCGGAGAGCGCCTGCAGACGCTGTGGGTAGGCATCCATATCCGGTGTCAGCAGGTGTGCGCCATCGTGTGCGGCCCAATGCAGGGCTGCCTGCAGTCGCTCCTGATCGGGGTTGCCGATGGCGGTGATGGTCGCGTTGGACAGACCAGCGTTCGCGAGCGCGGCGCGGCTTGCGCAGCGCACCCCTGCGGCATCACCGAATGCGTCCACCAGCTGTGCGATGCGTCGCGGGCCGATGCCCGGAGCCAGTGTCAGCGCGAGCCAGTGCGCAGCGCGCTCGCGTGCGTCGGGGCTCACGATGACCGCGGGGACGAGACGATCTCGCCCACATGCATCGCCCGGTTTGCATACATCACCAGGGCGAAGCTCACCTTCGGGAAGACCCGGAACACCATCACGACGCCGGAGCGCGAGTCCGGCACGATGTACTTGTCGAATCCTTGGGTTGCCCGCCGATGTAGCGGCAGGGGGGCGTTTGGATCGGGCTTGTTTCTGACCCAGCCATCGAGCTCCCAGTCACCGAGCCAGAAGGAGGCGTCGGCGGGGGTTTCATCGCGCCAGTGCCAGTCCGTGCGGCGTTTCTTGATGGGGTCACGGCGCAGCTCGCCACCGCGATAGACGTCAAACACATGGCCCGTCTCGACCCCATCCCTGCCGCCGCGGCTCAGCACCACCACATCGTACTGGCCGATCTGGGAAACGCCGTTCAGCACGGCAATGATATGACCGCGCATGCTTGCCGGGGCGCCGCGCGGGAAAAAGCCGCGGATGGGCTCCTCCTCGCGGGCCGGCCGCACGCGATCGCCCGCTTTCACCTCCTTGCGGGAGCGGATGACGGTTAGGGTAGCAGGGTCGCCGGGGCGCTCCAGGCGTGCCGTGGCCACGAATGACGCCTCGTAGCCCAGTATCTCCCGCGTGTTCGGATCGCGGTAGGGCTGGCCTGGACGCAGCACCTCCCAACGGTCGTTTGCGGGGTTCAGGATGTTGCGTACGAGCAGGGTGTCACCGAGTCCGCCCAGCATCTGCTCCTCTGGAAAGCCCACAACATAAGGCGCGCTGTCGAGCTCCCGTGCTGTCGTCACGACGGGCCGAGACAGGAAGGGTGCAATAGCATTGACCGGAATCGCGGGGATCTCCCGGTCGATCTCAGACACCCGCACACGGGGCGAGAGCTTGACTGTGCGCATGCCGCCGCGGCTGTCGGCGCGGCGGATTCGCGGACTGCCGCTGCTCGTGTCGACCACTAATACGTCCCCGGGGTAGATGCGGTTGGGGTCAGCGACGTCGGGGTTGGTCTGCCAGACACGGGGCCAGTGCCAGGGCTCGTTGAGGAATCGGCCGGCGATGCCCCACAGCGTATCGCCGGGGCGCACGACATAGCGCTGCGGGGCATCGGATCTCAGCTGCGGGTGCGCCGCCGTAGCGGGAGACAACTGGGTCAGACTCAACTGGGCTTGGGGCCGGGTGTGTGGCCGTGTGGGCGGGCAGGCCCGCCCTGGTGGCGGCGTGGTGGGCGGCTCGGACTTGGGGGGCCGCATGCGAGGCTCGAACGGGATGGTGGACTCGGTACGCATGGCCACTCCTCAATGAGCCCGGGCCGCCGGGCAGCGGCAGGGTCGGCCGACATCGGCGCGGTGCGGCCCCAAACCTGGGCGAAAGCCCTGCAAGCGTTTGGCGAATCGGCGTTTTCCGGACCGCCGCCAATGCCGGCAACCCCTGTCAATGGTGTATGATGATGATATCAGTCCAAATCGCAAGTCTTGTATCTGCGAATCAGCAGGTTCATATAACGCCATGGCAAAACTAGAAATTCTGACCTTTCCGGACGAGCGTCTACGGCGCCGCGCAGAAGTGGTCGAACAGGTGGACGACGGCGTTCGTCAGCTTGTGGACGACATGCTCGAGACCATGTACGACGCCCCAGGCATCGGACTCGCCGCCATTCAGGTCAACGTGCCCAAGCGCGTCATCGTTATCGACACCTCAGACGACAAGAGCCAGCCGCTGTGCCTCATCAACCCAGAGATCCTGGTGCGCAGCGGTGAGGAGCAAATGGACGAAGGCTGTCTGTCGGTACCGGGCTTTTTCGAGACGGTAACCCGCGCCGAGCAGGTGACGGTGCGAGCCCTAGACCGCGACGGCCAGCCCTTCGAGCTCACAACCGACGGCCTGCTCGCCGTCTGCATCCAGCACGAGATCGATCACCTGGACGGCAAGCTCTTCGTGGACCATATCTCCGCGCTCAAGCGCCAGCGCATCCGCAAGAAGCTGGAGAAGGAGCGTCGTCAGGCGGCCCCCGCGCCGGCGCAGCGCCGCCGGCAGGCCATTTGAGCTCAGCCGCGGGCGGAGTCGCCACAGAGCGGCAGCCGGCCCGCCCGCGCCGTCGTGCCCTCCGCGGTCGCATCCGTGCCGCCGCAGACTTCGCCTGAAGGACTCAGCCACCCAGAGCCACATGCCCCCGGCCCGCATTCTTTACGCCGGCACGCCCGAGTTCGCGGTGCCGGCGCTGTCAGCACTTATCGCAAGTCCGCATGAGGTGGTGGCCGTCTACACGCAGCCGGACCGCCCGGCGGGGCGCGGTCGGCGCCTGGAGCCATCACCCGTGAAGCGGCGGGCTATCGATGCCGCCTTGCCCGTGTGCCAGCCAACGTCGCTGAAGACGCCTGCGGAGCAAGAGGCCCTTGCTGCCTGGGGTGCCGACCTGATGGTGGTGGCCGCCTACGGCTTAATCCTCCCGGAGGCGGTGCTGGATGCGCCACGCTGCGGCTGCGTCAACATCCACGCCTCCCTGCTGCCTCGCTGGCGCGGCGCCGCGCCCATTCAGCGGGCGCTCCTCGCCGGCGACGACGAGACGGGCATCAGCATCATGCGCATGGAGGCGGGCCTGGACACCGGACCCGTATACCGACTTGTCCCGATGGTCATTGGCGCCGAGGACACGGCAGGGAGCCTGACGGTGCGGCTGGCGGAGCTGGGTGCCGAGGCCTTGCTGGATGTGCTCCCGGAGATCCTTGCCGGCGGCGCAGTGCCCGCAGCGCAGGAAGACGCGGCGGCAACCTATGCCCGCAAGCTCACCAAGGATGAGGCTCGCATCGACTGGACACAGAGCGCTGCGGCCATCGAGCGTGCGGTGCGTGCCTTCGACCCCTGGCCGGTGGCCCAGACGCGCCTCGGCGGCGAGGTGGTGCGCATCTGGTCTGCACAGGTGCTCCCCGCCACTGGTGTTGCTGCGGCGGAGCCCGGTCGCGTGGTGGCAACGGGGCCCGAGGGCATCGATGTGGCCACCGGCGCTGGCCGGCTGCGCATCACCGAGCTGCAGGTGCCGGGCAAACGCCGTATGTCAGCCCGCGACTTCCTCAACGCCCGGCGTCTGGACGGGGTGCTATTTGACTGAGCCGGACCGAGGTGGTCCGGCGCCGACGCGTGTGCACCGGCGCCGGGGGCGCACAGGAAGCGCACCGGGTACCGAGCTGCGCGCCGCCGCCGCGCGTGTGGTGCACGCCGTCCGCGTGGATGGCCGCTCGCTGACCGCATCACTGGCCGATGCCGCACACGACATCCCTGAGCGTGACCAGGCATTACTCCAGGAGCTCTGCTACGGCACGCTGCGCCTGCTGCCGCGCCTCGAGGCCCTCCTCGCTATACTGCTGTCGCGGCCGCTTCGCCGCGCCGACCGGATCCTGAACGCGCTCATGGCGGTGGGTCTGTACCAGCTCGTTTCCACCCGCATACCCGCCCACGCCGCCGTTGCAGCGACGGTGGACGCCACACGCGCGTTGGACCGCCCGCGTGCCGCCGGCCTGGTGAATGCGGCCCTGCGGCGCTTCCAGCGAGAGCGCGAGGCACTGCTTAAGCAGGTCGGCAACGACCCCGCAGATCCCGCCCTGATGCCGGCGTGGCTGCGCGACCGTCTGGCGGCGGCCTGGCCGGAGCACTGGCGGCGGATCATCGCCGTCAGCAATCAGCGCCCGCCCATGACGCTCAGGGTGAATGCCACCCGCGAAGACCGCGCGGCTTACGCAGACGCCTTGGCGGCGGCAGGCATCGCTGCCCGAGGGCTGTCGGGTCTGGATGCCGCGCTGTTGCTCGACAAGCCCGTTCCGGCCCAGCGTCTCCCTGGCTTCGCCGGGGGCCTGGTGTCCGTACAGGATGCCGGCGCCCAGTGCGCAGCGCTGTTGCTGGACCCCCAGCCCGGCGAGCGCGTGCTGGACGCCTGCGCCGCTCCAGGTAACAAGACGGCGCACCTACTGGAGCACGCCGGCGGCCGGTTGCAGCTCACAGCGGTGGATATCGATGCCGAGCGCCTCGCGCCGCTGCGCGAGAACCTGCTGCGGCTCGGCCTCACCGCACAGGTGCTGGCGGCCGATGCTCGGGACGCCAGTGCCGACTGGCCCGGCGCCCCCTATGACGCCATCCTGCTCGACGCCCCCTGCTCGGCCACCGGTGTCATTCGCCGCCATCCGGACATCAAATACCTGCGCCGGGATGCCGACATCGCCGCGTTGGCGGCCACCCAGGATGCTTTGCTCGCCGCGCTCTGGCCCTTGTTGCGCCCGGGCGGGAGGCTACTCTATGCCACCTGCTCGGTGCTGCCGGAGGAGAACCAGGCGCGCGTGGCCGCCTTCCTCGCTGCCCATCCTGATGCCCAGTTGCGCGAGGTGGCGCTGCCCGCGGGCGCCGGCGCGGCGCTGCCGGTCGACCCCGGGGTACAGCTGCTGCCGACCGCCGACGGCGGGGATGGCTTCTATTTCGCCCTGATGGAGCGTGTGGCGTGAGGCGCTCCCTGACGCTGTGCCCCGCGACGCTGTTTCTGGCGTTATTGCTGGTGCCGATGGTCCAAGTCGCCGCCAAGGGCTTCGACGTGGAGGCGGTGGAGACGCGCATCGAAGACGGTACCTTCCTCATGGATGCAACCATCCGCTACGACTTCAGCGAGCGTGCCCTGGAGGCCCTCGACAACGGCGTGCCGCTGACGGTAGCCGTGCACATCCAGGTGCGCCCCGTGGATGACTGGATCTGGCAGGAGAGCCTGGTGGATCAGCGCCTGCGCTATCGCATCCGCTACAAGCCCTTGTCGGAGCGCTATCTGGTGTCGCAGCTGCCGGGCGAGCGTGGGCGCACCTATGTCACCCGGGATGCGGCGCTGGCGGCGCTTGGCGAGATCCGCAACTTGCCGCTGCTGAGCCTGGACCGGCTGAAGCCCGACACCGCCTATGAGGTGCAGATCCGCGTGTCCCTGGACATCGAAGAGCTGCCCCTGCCGTTACGGCCCATGGCCTACCTCTATCCGTCCTGGAAGCAGTCCAGCAAGTGGACCAAATGGCCCCTACAGCCCTGAGGTCGCCCCCGGAGCAACCGTCCCCGGAGCAGCCGCCCGGCAAGCCGCCGACGCGCAAGGTCTGGAAGCACCCGGGCACCTTCGCCGTCGGGCTGTTGCTGCTGGCGTTGCTGGTGGCACTGCACTTGATGAGCAGCGCGGTGCAGAATTCCGATGCCCTGAGCCGCGCCTTCGTGCCGCTGCTGTTGGTTGTGCTGCTGGGGCTGGCTGCGCTGGTGGTGATGGTGGGGTTCAACGTCGTGCGGCTGGTGCACCAGCGCCGGCGCAGTGCCCCCGGCTCGCGGCTCACGGCGCGCATCGTAGTGCTCTTCGCGCTGATCTCCCTGCTGCCGGTGGGCGTGGTGTACTACTACTCTCTGGGCTTCCTGCTGCGCGGTATCGACAGTTGGTTCGATGTGGAGATCGACAGCGCCATGGCGGATGCCCTGGCGCTGAACCAGGCCTCGCTGGACCTGAACCAGCGTGTGCTGCTCAAGTACAGCCAGCAGATCCTCGCCGGCATCGAGGACCGCTCCGCCACCGCGCTGACCCTGACCCTAGACGAGCTGCGCCGCCAGGCGGGGGCGTTGGAGCTCACGGTATTCGAGCCCAACGGACAGGTCATGGGCACTGCCATCGATGATCCGACCCAGCTCGTGCCGGATCACCCCGGCCGAGAGGTGATGCAGGGCGTGCGTATGGGGGTGGATTACGTCGGGCTGGAGCCCGCCGAGGATGAGCAGTTGGTGGTGCGCGTGGTGGTGAACGACCCGCGTGCCCGACGCATGATGATGCAGGCCATCTTCCCTACCTCCGCGCGCATCGACGAGCTGGCCTCTCGTCTGGAGGATGCCTACAACCGTTATACGGAGCTGGCGTATCTGCGCCGCTCGCTGAAGCTCAGCTTTTCGCTGACGCTGTCGCTGGTGCTGGTGTTCGGCCTGCTGGCCGCGGTGCTCGTGGCCTTCGGTACGGCCCAGCGGCTGGTGCGGCCGGTGGCGGACATCGCCCGCGGCACCCGTGCGGTGGCCGACGGCGACTACGAGCAGCGCCTGCCTTTGCCGGCACAGGATGACGAGCTCGCGTTTCTGGTGGCCTCATTCAATGCCATGACCCGGCGCATTGGGCAGGCCCGCGACCAGGCCGCGCGCAGCCAACGGGCAGCGGAGGAGCAGCGGGCATATCTCGAGACCGTGCTCGGACGGCTCTCCAGCGGTGTTATTGCGCTGGATGGGCAGCTCAGGCTCATGACCATGAACCCGGCCGCGCGGCACATCCTGCGACTGCCGGACTACCAGGACACGGGGCTGGCCCTGGGCGCGCTGGAGCAGACCTATCCCAGGCTCGTTCCCTGGGCCGAGTCCGTGCGCCGCCACGTCATCGTCGGCACCGAGTGGCGCGAGGAGGTGACCCTGCTCGGCGGCGACGGTCGTCAAGTGCTCATGTGCCGAGGGAGTCCGCTGCCGGGGGTCGCCGCTGACGGCAAGGGCAGCGGCCACGTCGTGGTATTCGACGACATCACCACGCTGATCCGCGCCCAGCGCGACGCCGCCTGGGGCGAGGTGGCGCGCCGGCTTGCACACGAGATCAAGAACCCGCTCACGCCCATCCAGCTCTCCGCTGAACGGCTGCGCCATAAGCTGCTCGCCAAGCTGCCGGAGGCCGAGGCGCGGGTGGTGGACCGCGCCACCCACACCATTGGCCAGCAGGTGGAGGCCATGAAGGCCATGGTGAACGACTTCGCCAATTATGCCCGCGCACCCGAGATGCAGGACGAGCCTTTCGCGGTGGATGCGCTGATTACCGAAGTGCTGGAGCTCTACCAGGGTGCGCGGGTGAAGGTCCATGCGGAGCTGGGCGCGCCCGAGGCCAAGGTCCGCGGCGACTCCAAGCGCCTGCGCCAGGTGGTTCACAATCTGCTCAAGAACGCCATTGAGGCGCTGGAAGGTCAGAACGACGGCCGCATTCGGGTGTCCACCCACTATGTTTTCAGTGACGAGACCCCGGCCATCGAAATCGCCATCGAAGACAACGGCGGGGGGATTGATCCGGCTCTCATCGACCGACTGTTCGAGCCCTATGTCACATCCAAAGCGAAGGGCACGGGGCTGGGCCTTGCCATCGTCAAGAAGATAATTGAAGAGCACGGCGGTATCATCACAGCGGAGAATGCGACGCAGGGGGCGCGTTTTACGGCCAGACTGCCGGTTTGGCGCGATACCCCAGCCGCGTCGTCGACGCCGCTGCGGCGGGTAGGAGAGACATGAGCGCCACCCATATCCTTGTCGTGGACGACGAGCCGGACATTCGCGAGACCGTGCAGGACATCCTCGAAGACGAGGGCTACACCGTCACCAGCGCCGAGAACGGCGAGTCGGCCCGGCACGCCCTGCGCGACCGCCGGCCCGACCTGATGCTGCTCGACATCTGGATGCCCGACCTGGACGGCATCAGCCTACTCAAGGAGTGGGACGAGGACGAGGGCCTGCCCTGTCCCGTGATCATGATGTCCGGCCACGGCAATGTGGAAACGGCTGTGGAGGCCACGCGCCTCGGCGCCTACGATTTTCTGGAAAAGCCGCTGTCCATGGCCAAGCTGCTGCTCACGGTGGAGCGTGCGCTGGAGGCGGACAAGCTCGAGCGGGAGAACGTCGGCTTACGCCGGCGTGCGCCGCTGGTGCAGGAGCCTGCCGGGCGCTCCGCGGCCATGCAGCGCCTGCGCGAGCAGGTGAAGCGCATCGCCCAGCACGACACCTGGGTGCTCATCACTGGCGAAGCTGGCAGCGGACGGGAGACCTTTGCGCGTTTCCTGCACTCCCAGAGCGCCCGGCGGGAGCGGCCTTTCGTGGACCTTGGCGTGTCCGCCATCACCCGCGGCAACGCCGCCCGCGAGCTCTTCGGCAGCGAGGACAACGCCCATGTGCATTACGGCAGCCTGGAGCAGGCCGCCGGCGGCACGCTGTTGCTGGACGAAGTGGCGGACATGGACCTCGAGGCCCAGGGCCAGCTCTTGGGCGCGCTGGACAAGGGCCCCTTCCAGCCGGCGGGCGGCAGCGGCCCCGGCCACATCACCGGTGCGACCACCCTGTCCACCTCCCGCGGTTCAAAAGAGGAA
>NZ_JAIFKJ010000568.1 GCF_019695415.1 Thiohalocapsa sp. | reverse complement strand
CCCCCGCTGCTTGGCCGTCTCCTTCCGTCGTGTCTTGTTCCTGGCCGTCGCATGCACCGCTTCGTGCGATTCGCCATCGTGGCGGGGGGACCACGGCGGGCGGCAGTGGGTGCAGTGCGGCCCGCTGTTGAGCCAGGCCCGTATGCCGTTCCAGTTTTTCGTCCATGCACTCATGCCACATGGTAGCGCGGCGATCGCGACGCGTGCCGCGGCGTCCGTTACAATCGGCCAACATGACCCAGACCGCGAACAAGTTCTACATCACCACGCCGATCTACTACGTCAACGATCGGCCCCACATCGGCCACGTCTATACCACCACCCTCGCCGACGTGCTCGCCCGCTACCATCGGCTGCGCGGCGACGACGTGTTCTTTCTGACCGGGACCGACGAGCACGCGGCCAAGGTCGCCGACGCCGCCGCCGAGCGCGGCATGACCGCCCAGCAGTGGGCCGACCGCAACGCCGAGGCGTTCGAGCAGACCTTCGCCAAGCTCGGCGAATCGAACGACGATTTCATCCGCACCAGCCAGCCCCGCCACAAGGACCGCGTGGTCGCGTACGTCAAACGCCTGCTGGACAGCGGCGACGTGTACGAGGGTCAATACGAGGGCTGGTACGACGCGGGACAGGAGGAGTACGTTCCCGAGAACAAGGCCAAGGATTACAACTTCAAGAGCCCGATCAACGGCAAGCCGCTGGTGAAAAAGCGTGAGAAGAACTATTTCTTCCGCCTCTCGGCCTACCAGCGGCGGCTGCTCGAGCACATCGAGGCCCAGCCGTATTTCATCCAGCCCGAGGCCCGCAAGAACGAGGTGCTCGCCCGCATCCGCGAGGGACTCAACGACGTGCCCATGAGCCGCTCGGGCACAGGCGGCTGGGGCGTGGCCATGCCCAACGATCCCGAGCAGACGGTGTACGTGTGGGTCGATGCGCTGTTCAACTATCTCACCGCGGTTGATACCGACGACCGCCGCAAGTACTGGCCGGCCGAGCATCACCTGATCGCCAAGGACATCCTGTGGTTTCACGCGGTGATCTGGCCGGCGCTGCTGATGGCGCTGGACGAGCCGCTGCCCGGGCAGGTTTACGCTCACAGCTTCTGGATCGCCGAGGGCCAGAAGATGAGCAAGAGCCTGGGCAATTTCATCGACCTGGAGAAGATCGACGCGTATGTCGAGGAGTTCGGCCTGGACGCCCTGCGGTACTACCTGGCCACGCAGGGCCCGCTGGGCGCGACCGATGCCGACTTCGCCCATGACAAGTTCGTGGACGTCTATAACGCGGACCTGGCCAATACCCTCGGCAACTGCGCCGCCCGGGTGACGAACATGATCGTGCGCTACTTTGACGGCCAGGTGCCCACGCCCGGCCATCCCGACAAGCTCGCCAGCGACCTTCGCCACAGCACCGATCACTACTGCGAGCACCTGGACGCGGCCTATGGCCAGGTCAACCTGGCCGAGGGCGTCGAGGTGTCAATGCAGCTTGTCCGCAAGATCGACAACTTCATCGAGCAGACCCAGCCGTTCAAGCTGGCCAAGGACGAGGCCCAGCGTGACCGGCTGGCGACGATTCTGTACTACTTTGCCGAGACCCTGCGGATCGCGTCACTGCCGACGGTGGCGGTGCTGCCCGACCGCATCCACCACCTCTGGCTGATGTCCGGGGTGGACTACGACCTCGACACCGGCCGCCCCC
>NZ_JAIFKJ010000465.1 GCF_019695415.1 Thiohalocapsa sp. | reverse complement strand
GTTGGCGAGCGTCGGACGGATCTGGCGTTGCAGCTCGCAGGCCGACTGCTGCGCCGCAGCGCGGTTGCGGCGGCGGATGTCATTCTGATCACGGATGCTGCGGCACCTGCCGAGGGAGCGCGCGCTGCGGCAGCGGCGTTGGCCGATGCCGGGCATCGGGTCTCGGTGTTGGCGCTGGCGCAGGGTCGTGCGCTGGATGCCGTGGCTCGCGCCGGAACCGGTATTGTCACCGCCTCCCGCGCCGATGATCTTGATACTGCAAGGCTGCTGGCTTTGCAGCCCGGCGGGGCGTCGGCTACAGACGGTGAGCGAGTGAGCCTAGAGCGGCAGTGGCGGGATGACGGCCCTTGGCTATTGCTGTTGCTATTGCCGTTGGCGGCGGTGGTGTTTCGCCGCGGTTGGCTTGCTGTGGTGCCGCTGGCAGTCTTGTCACTGCCGCCGGTGCCGGTGCAGGCGGGCTTCTGGGAGGATCTTTGGCTGCGGCCGGAGCAGCGCGCCCTGCTTGATGCGGACGCCGGTCGGCTTGCATCCGCGCTCGCGCGAGTGGATGGGTCGCGCTGGCGGGCAGCGCTTCACTATCGCGCGGGCGATTATGCAGGTGCGCTGGCGGCACTCAGCGGCGAAACGGGCGCGGAAGCCCACTATAACCGCGGCAATGTGCTGGCCCACCTCGGGCGCTTCGAGGATGCGGTAGGCGAGTACGACGCTGCACTTGCTTTGCAGCCCGAGCACGCTGACGCCCGGCACAATCGCCGCTTGGTGCTCGACCTGATGGAGAGTCCGGCGGAAGTGCGGGCCGCGGCCGGCGGTGATGCGGCAGCGCGGCAAGGGCGTGATGACAGGGGTGCCGGCAACGGGGCGGGCGGTCTTGGAGCCGCCGGCGGGGCGCAGGCTGCAGGCGGCGGCGATGCGGTGGCGACGCTCCAGGTCCCTGCGGGTAGCGGTGCGTCAACGTCAGCGATCGGAGCCGCCGCCGGCCAGTCCGATGAGACCGACGCCACGACAGCAGCGGTGCAGCAGGCAGTCCCCGCGCGCGAGGCCCGCCTCGACGTCCGCACTGCTCAGGAGTCGGCGGCTGGTCCATCCGACCGGTCGCCTCCTCTCAACCCGCCCGCCAATGAGGTGCCGACCGGCGCGCTCGGCGCAAAGACCGGGCGCGGTGGCATCGGTGCTCTGGGAGTAGGCGGAGAGGCGCCGCCGGCGCATGAGGACGGCACCACGCCGGCTTTGACCGCTGCCGATGAGGGCGCAGACGGCGCACATGCAACCGCCGATGCCTATCTATTGCAGCAAGTACCAGACGACCCCGGCCGCTTGTTGCGGGAACGCCTGATGCTCCAATACCTGAGACGGCACGGTGAGCTGCACTGAGTGCGTTACTGGCAGGGTTGCGGGGGTGCCGCGGCCTGCGGCGGCGTTAATCGCGCTGCTGATGGCTTGTCTAATGCCGGCATTCGCAACCGCTGATGTCGCAGGTCCGCAAGTCCCCGCATCCGATGTGCTGCTCGAGGTGAGCGCCGACACGGACGCTCCCTATGTACAGGCGCGGCTGCGCTATCGCGTGCGAGTGCTCGCGCGGGTACCGCTGCGGGACGCGACCCTCTCGGACCCGGTGGCCCAGGGGGCTTTGGTCCGGCGCATCGGGACGGATCGCCGCTTCGACGTGGAGCAGGACGGGCGCCGCTATCGCGTCAGCGAGAGGCTTTATGTGGTGGTGGCGGAGCGCGCCGGGCGCCTCACCATCGCCGGCCCCAGGCTAACGGCGGCGGTGCCGGAACGCGCGCTTCAGGGTAACAGGTCGGACGCACTCGTCGAGCGAAGGGCCGTCGTCACCAGACGTGCGCCAGACCTGGTGCTGCAGGTCCGACCGGCGCCGGTGGCAGCGCGTTCGCCCTGGCTGCCCGCGGAATCCGTGTCCATCAGTGAGCATTGGGAGCAGGAGCCGGAGGAAGTGCGCGTGGGCGAGCCGCTGGAGCGGCGCATTGTCATCGAGGCCGCCGGCGTCGCCGCAAGCGCCTTGCCGCTGCCCGAAATGCCGGCGGTGAGGGGCCTGCGGGTCTATTCGCACGCCCCGCAGCACCAGTCTGCGCAGATCGGTGATGACCTCAAGGTCACAACGACGCTGCGGCAGACACTGGTGCCGATTCTGCCCGGCATCCTGACAGTGCCGGAAGTGCGCTTGCCCTGGTGGAATCTCGGATTGGACCAGGCTCATCAGGCAAGCGTGCCGGCCCGGCAGTGGCTCGTGGTGGGGGAGTCGGCGGCATCGCCGGAGGCATTGGCGGCGTCGGGAAGGGAGACCTGGCGACAGCGTTTCATCACCCAGGCGGGCGCGGACGCCTGGGGGTTGGCGACGCTGCCCTTGGGCTTAGGGCTGGCAGCACTGACAGCCTGGCTACTTCGGAGGCTCGGGCGAGGACGCCTACGCGCGGAGGGCGCAATGAAGGCGGGGGCTCCGGCAAGCGCGCCAGCGGCAGTCCCTACGGCGGCCTGGGTGCGGCGTTTTCGCCGGGCGTGTGAGCAAAATGATGCGGTGGCTGCGCGTACGGCACTCGCGGCTTGGGCGGCCTCGCAGTCAGGGCGGGTTGTGGGCGACAGGCTGGGAGCCCTGCTGGAAGCGCGCGGCGCGGGTGCGGCGGAGCGAGCGCTGATCCGGACACTTGACGACCAAGTTTATGGCGCAGGAAAAGCCGTGTCGGGAACGTGGCAGGGCGCTGAGCTGCTGGCGGCGCTGCGGCCGTTTCTGGAGGGCAACCGGCCTGCTCCGGATGAGGCAGAAGAGGCCTGCCTGCCGCCACTCTTCCCGAAGAGCAGTAACGGCTGACGGCAGGCCGGAGATGATGCCCGCAGTGCGGGCGCCGTGGTGTGGTGCCGACAGGTGGTGCAGAGGCTCAGGCGCCCCATTGACGCACGCGGCCGGTATCCAGGTGCACGAAATCAGAGCGCGAATAGAAGCCCACGCCGCCGCGACTCAGGGTGAGCGCCGCATCGCGAATATTGCGCGTCGGGGTCTCCGTCAGGCGCACATCAATGGCTTGGCCTGTCATGTGCAGGCTGCGGCGGGCGACGCCGGAGGAGGTGCGCCGCAGCATGCCATTGGTGCGTGGTGAGCGATAGCCGCTGATGATTTGGAACGTGCCGTCGGCGTTGCCGAGTCGCTGCTTGATGTCGTACAGGAGATCGAACAGCTGCGGGTCAATGGCGATTTCATCGCCCGTGCGGAAGTCCCGCAGGAAGTGGTTCAAGCGCTTCAGTGCGCTGCGTTGATAGTGGTCACCGATGCGGTAGGCGACGCTCATCCGCTCGTCGGTGTGCAGGTGATGCAGTGACAACGTGCGGACGTCGGTGTCGGTGCTGCGGCGGGCCCAGACTGGTGCTGATGCAACAGCTAAGCCTGCGCCGAGAAAGTATCGGCGATTCATTGATTTCCCCCAATTAAACGACTTATTGTGCTCCCTGAGTATAGTCGCAGCCTGAACGATTGCAACCGTAAATTCACGGCGCATCCGGTGCTTGGTCGAGACTACTGACTCAGGGCATAACGAACTGGCAACAACCAACTGTTCTGGGTGAGAAATTGCCTTTTGACGACTCGACGCTGTGCTATATTGTGTTGCATGCGAGCCACCTTACGATTCGCTACTAGGGTAAACCCGTATGCGCGCGCTGTCACCCCCTCGACGCTCCCGGATCGGCCGGCTCGAGGTCTTGCGGGCGGCGGCTGTCTGCGCGGTGATGCTGGGCTGCGCTGGCGCTGGGGTACCCGCCGTGGCAGACGTCTACAAGTACGTCGACAAGGACGGGAACGTCTATTTCTCTGATGAGCCGTTGTCAGGGGCGCATCTGAGCCTGGAATGGAAGCGAACCTCAAAGCGCCTGGTTGCGGAGAACAAAGCGCAGTCCGAGGCGCAGCAGGAGCGCAAGGAGGCCGCGATGGCGCGTGTACAGGCGCGGCTGGACAGCCATGCGCTGAACGTGTCCGCCGTTCGGCCGTCGGCGCCCATCAGCGGCTCCATGTCGGAGCGGCGGGCGCGCTATCGCCACCTCATTGACGCCAACGCCGCCCGTTATGGCCTGAGCCCCGCTTTGCTGCATGCCGTGATCCGCACCGAGTCCGCCTACAAGGCCAACGCTCTCTCGCACGCTGGCGCTTGCGGGCTCATGCAGCTCATGCCGGGTACTGCCGCGCGGTTCAACGTCAACAACGTCTGGGACCCGGCGCAGAACATCCGCGGTGGCGCGGCCTATTTGCGCTTCCTGCTTGATCTTTTCGACGGCGACTTGCGCCTGGCGCTTGCCGGGTATAACGCCGGCGAGAATGCCGTGAAGAAATACGGCAACGAAATTCCACCCTATCGGGAGACGCAGGACTACGTACGCAAGGTCTTGCGGCATCTCGCGGCCGAGGGACTCGCTCACCGCTCGTGAGGTCCAGCCTCATGCGACGCTGGCTGTACCAATCCATCCCGGCGCCATCGGAGGGGGTCACAGGGTGTCGAGGCACTGCTGTTGCCCACATCTTCTCAACCGACGTGCAGGTAATCGCTGCCCTTGCGGTAGCCCATGCGTGAGAGCTCGTGGACGACGGACGCGCGGGCGCCATGGCTTGCCACATAGCAAAGCACCAGTGGGCGAGCGTGCATAGCGCGGATCCCGGCGTGAAAGGCGTCCGGGCTCGTCGCGCCAGTCCAGAAGCGGTTGCTTGAGCTTGGCCAGGCGATGGCCGCTGCGGTGCAGTCGCAGCCAGAGTTCGTAATCCTCGGGGAATGCACCGTCGCGATAGCCGCCGGCGCCGCTCGGGTTGCGCCATGCGATGTCGGTCTTGGTGTGTAGAGCGGTCAATCTTCTCCTATGACACGCTCATCCCGTGGGGTTGAGAGCAGTTTCTCGGCTTCACCCTGTTGATTTGCGAAGATCAGGCGGTAATCGCCGTCGTCGTCGGGGGTGCGCTCCTGGCGCAGGCTGCGCACGAGGGCGCGCGCGTCCTGGTAGCGGTCTTTGGTATCGATGTACCGCAGGTCCAAGTTGGGTGAAACGCGATAAACGAAGTAGGGCATGCGGGTCACCTAAATACATGTGGTGGCAGACGCCTTTGTTCGGCGGGCGCCGTCGAGCAGGAAGAGGTCGCCAGTGCCGCCGATGGACATGGCGCGTCGTTGAGCTTCATTCGACCTCAACGGTCGGGCCGGGGTTTTCTCAGAATCAATCGCGAAAAGCAAGGCGGCGGGATCTGGCCGGCGCCGCTGGTCACTCTACTGCGGCGGCTGGGCGCCCGACCGGCGCATATCGCCTTAAAATTTCCTGTCCCGGCCATAGGAAAATCCTGGGAAAACCACTACAGCTGCTGTGGTAAGGTCCAGGCCGCTCTGCGGCGGCAGCGGCAGGGGGCGCCAGGGTTCCTCCGGGCCCCGACGGCCCATCACCGCGAGCCGCCTATCGCCGCCGCCGCGCCCCATCCAGCCGTCTCCTTCATCTGAAGCAGCGCCAATGACAGAGGCTCCCATGATCAAACCCGTCGGTTCTGCGGAACTAAAGCCACGATTCGTCTATGACCCCGACCGCCATCACGCGCTGATGCGGGAGGCAGAGGGCCTTCCTGCTATTACCGTCAGCTCCCAGGCCGCCGGCAACGCGGTGATGATGGGAGGTGGCTACTTCACGCCGCTGACGGGCTACATGAACCTTGCCGACGCGGTCAGCGTCGCCCAGACCATGCGCACCACGGACGGGCTTTTCTTCCCTGTGCCCATCATGTGCCTGGTGCCCGACGTGTCCGCCATCGGCGATGCGCGCCGCATTGCGCTGCGCGACCCGAACATGGACGGGGAGCCCGTGCTGGCTGTCATGGATGTGGATGCTATCGAAGAGGTCTCGGATGAGCAGATGGCGCTGCTCACCGAGCATGTCTACGGCACCCTGGACGGCGAGCACCCGGGCGTTGCCGCTTTCAACAGCCAGGGCCGCCTGGCACTCTCGGGCAACATCGAGGTGCTGCATTTTTCCTACTTTCAGGACGACTTCCCAGACACATTCCGTACCGCGGTTGAGATCCGCAACGAGATCGCCGAGCGCGGCTGGAAGCGTGTCGTCGCCTTCCAGACCCGCAACCCCATGCATCTCGCGCACGAAGAGCTCTGCCATATGGCCATGGAGCGTCTGGAGTGCGACGGGCTTGTCATCCACATGTTGCTCGGTAAGCTCAAGCCTGGCGACATTCCCGCACCCGTGCGCGATGCGGCCATCCGCAAGATGGTAGAGCTGTACTTTCCGCCGAACAGCGCAATGGTCACAGGCTACGGCTTCGACATGCTCTATGCCGGCCCGCGTGAGGCAGTGCTGCACGCCTACTTCCGCCAGAACATGGGTGCGACCCACTTCATCATCGGCCGCGATCACGCCGGCGTCGGCGATTACTATGGCCCCTTCGATGCGCAGAAGATCTTCGAAGAGCAGGTGCCGGCGGGCGCGCTGGACATCGAGATCTTCAAGGCGGACCACACGGCATATTCAAAGAAGCTGAACAAGGTGGTCATGATGTGCGAGGCGCCGGACCACACCAAAGAAGACTTCGTGCTGCTCTCGGGCACTAAGGTGCGCGAGATGCTCGGCCAGGGTATCGCGCCGCCACCCGAGTTCAGCCGACCGGAGGTGGCTCAGATCCTGATGGATTACTACCAGACCTTGAAGTAAGCCCGCCGCGCCGGCGGTTGTGTGCTGCGGCCACCCGGTTTCAGTAGCGATCCGGGCCAGGCCGCTCGAGCGGTATTTCCGACCCCCGTTCGGTCAGCGTCTCGCGGCAGGCGCACCTAGGGAGATGCTGATTTTTAGCGACTTGGGTCGCCGAACATGGCGGGGCGTCCTGCCCCGCACGGGAAGCGCCAATCAATCGGCGCTTTCCTAGCCTTGAGATGTATGGCGCTGTCCGCTTGCGTCGCCGGCCACGAGGACCTGCTCGCCGAGCCGCTCCGGCAGCCGCACGCCGAGCCAGGCGGACAACAGGGCGGCGAAGAAACACCAGACGGATACGAACGCAAAGCCGTAAGCCACCGCGCTCAGCACCACCGACAGGAATATCATCAGGCCGAACCGGCGCACCAGTTGCTCCGACGACGTCAGAAGCGGCACTAATACCACCAGCGCATAGAGCCCGCGGCCGAGGGGTGTGCCGAGTGCCGAGGCAAAAAGAATCTTCGGCTCGTAGAGGATGGAGCCGCCATGGATGCTCACCTCGAGCCAGTTCGAATTGAAGAGCAGCGGCAGGTAGATGAAGCACCCGCCGGCGGCGCCCAAGACCGCGAGCAGTCCAAATAGCAGCCGGCGCCTCGGCCCCGGCTCCACGCTGCGGGCCGACAGGGGCACCAGCACTGGCCACAGCAAGTAAGCGAAGCCGAGGAAGCCGAGCGCCATCACTGGTGTCGCCGTCCCCGGCGGCACACCGACGATACGCCCTAGCGGGTCACCCAACGCCAGCCAAAGAACGCCCTCCATCGCCTGTTGGATGCCGAACAGCAGCGGAAACCCCGCGAGCGGCAGCCACCGCGGCTCCGCCTCTCGTGCGACTCGGAGCGTGTGGATCCCGGCCGGTATCAGGACGGCACTGGCGGCGAAGCTCGCGGCGGCGTTGAAGCACACGGACGACCCCCTGGCGGTTGTAGACTGATTGAGCGGCGCCACGCCGACAACGGCCGGGGAGGTGCTAACCATAGTATGGTCTAAGGGTCCGCACTCACGGCTAGACTTGGCGTCGCGCGGTTATGTTTGCGGACCCGACAGCACCCTATGAGACCAGAAGTCCGCTTGGCTCGGACACAAGAGGCCAAGCAGCGCGGAGGCGGGATGACGTTGCGGCATGCAGACATCGCGGGGCTCGGCCTGCTGCTGGGACCGGCACTTGCGCTGGCAACCTGGCTGCTGCTGCCCGCGGCCGGACCCGTTGTCGATGGTGACGGGGCCGCGGCCGGGCTCGACCCGGCCGGCCGGGCGACCGCGGCGGTCGCTGTCTGGATGGCGGTCTGGTGGCTCACCGAGGCGGTGCCGCTGGCAGCCACGGCCTTGCTGCCGGTGGCGCTCTTCCCGCTGTTCGGCATCGCCGATATCGGCGCGGCCACAGCGCCCTATGCGAACCCGCTGATCTTTCTCTTTCTCGGAGGCTTCCTGCTCGGGCTCGCGGTGCAGCGTTTCGGGCTGCACCGGCGCATAGCGCTGTGGATCCTGTTGCGGGTGGGCACCAGCCCGCGGGCACTGGTGGGCGGCTTCATGTTGGCCTCAGCGCTGCTCAGCATGTGGATCAGTAACACCGCGACGGCCATTGTGATGCTGCCCATCGGCGTGAGCGTGCTTCGGCTGCTCGCTGAGCAGGGCGGCGGCGATGACGGTGGCCCCATGCCAATGCAGGCTTTCGGCACGGCGCTGGTGCTCGGCATCGCCTACGCGTGCTCCATCGGCGGCACCGGCACGCTGGTGGGTACGCCGCCGAACCTGGTGCTGGCCGCTTATGTGCGCGAGCACTATGCCATGGACCTGGGCATGGTTCGCTGGCTCGGCATCGGGCTGCCGCTGGTGGCGGTGCTGCTGCCGCTCACCTGGCTGTACCTGACCCGCGTCGCCTTTCCGCTGCCGGCGGCGCCGTTTCGCTGCGGCCGGGCGCTGTTGGCGAATGAGCTGGCGCGCCTCGGCCCCATGAGCTCTGGGGAGCGGGTCACGGCCATCGTTTTCGGGGTGACGGCGGCCGGCTGGCTGCTGCGCCCGCAGCTTGCGACCTGGACGGGCGTGGAGGGCCTAACCGATGCCGGTATCGCAATGCTGGGCGCGCTGGCGCTGTTCGTGCTGCCGGCGGGTCCCCGCCCGGCGTTCGGCGAGCCGCGGCCGCGGGCGCTGGACTGGGAGACGGCCAAAGGCGTCCCCTGGCAGATCCTGCTCCTGTTCGGTGGCGGCCTGAGTCTGGCATCGGCCATTGCGGGCAACGGCGTAGACGGCTTCATCGCCGGCGGCCTGGCTGGTCTCGGCGGGTTGCCGCATTGGGTGCTGGTGCTGGCAGTGGCCGCGCTGGTGGTGCTGCTGACCGAGATCACCAGCAACACCGCGGTGACCACGACCTTGATGCCTGTGCTCGCGGCCACCGCTGCGGCCACGGACTCTCCTCCAGGCATACTGCTCACGGCCGCTGCGCTTGCGGCGAGCTGCGCCTTCATGCTGCCCGTGGCGACCCCGCCGAACGCCATCGTGTTCGCATCAGGGCAGGTGAGCATCGCGCAGATGGCACGGACCGGGCTCGGATTGAACCTGCTTGCCATCATCGTCGTGACAGGGGTGGTGAGCCTCGGGGGGCGGATCGTGCTCGGCTGAGCCGACACCGGGCGCGCCTCAGGTCACCCGGGCAGCGCCCGCAAAAACAGGGTTTTGAGGTAGGCCGTCTCCGGGATCGCCGGGTGCACCGGGTGGTCCGGCCCCTGGGCGCCGGTGAGCAGCAGTTGGAGCTCCCGCTCGGTGCGGCGGGCGGCGGACTGCACCGTGCGCAGGAAGGCGTCGCGGCTCAAATGGAAGGAGCAGGACGAGGTGATGAGCAGCCCGCCCGGCTCCAGCAAAGCCAGGCCAAGCCGATTCAGGCGCTCGTAGGCACGGGTGCCTTCGCGCTCGTCCTTGCGGCGCTTGATGAAGGCCGGCGGGTCCAAGATGACGCGGTCGAAGCGCAGGCCGTTGTCGCGCAATGCGCGCAGCACCTCGAAGGCATCTCCGTGCCGGGTCTGGATGCGCTCGGCGAGGCCGTTGCGCTCGGCGTTGGCGGCGACTTGGTGGAGCGCAGCATCGGCGCTGTCGACGAAGGTCACCTGCTGCGCACCCGCAGCGGCCGCCTGCAGCCCCCAGGCACCGAGATAACAGCACACGTCCAGCACCCGGGGTGCGGACCCGAAGCGTTGCTGGTCGCGGCGGTTGTCCGCTTGGTCGAAGAACCAGCCGGTCTTCTGCCCACCGCCCGGGGCCACGGCGAAGCGCACGCCGCCCTCGGTGAGCTCCAGCTCGCCCGGGTCGTCGCCCAGCACCCAGTCGATGCCCTGGCTCAGCCCCTCCAGCTCCCGGATGGGTGTGTCGTTGCGCAGAACGATGCGCTGCGGCCGCAGCACCTGCTCCAAGGCCGCCAGCACCATGGGTTGCAGAAGCGCCATACCGGCAGTCGTCATCTGCACCGCCAGCAGGTCGCCATAGCGATCCACGACCAGCCCCGGCAGGCCGTCGCCTTCTCCGTGTAATAGACGGTAAAAGGGTTGCGTATAGACCCGCTCCCGCAGGTCCAGTGCCGCGCGGATGCGCTGCACCAGCAGGGCCGCGCCCAGAGGCTCAGCACGCCGCCGACTCACCAACCGCGCGCAAATCAGCGAGTGTGGGTTGGCATAGCCGTGACCCAGCCAGCGTCCGCGGTGCGCGATGATCTCCACGGCCTGGCCCGGTGTGAGTGCCGTCAGCGGCGTAGCGGTGGTATCCACCTCGTTGCTGTAGACCCAGGCATGCCCCGCGAGCAGGCGGCGTTCCTGATCCTTTTTGAGGCGCAGCGGAGCAGGTTTCATGGCGAGGCCCTCGGTGACTCGGCGAAACCCGTGAGCTTAGCCGGTAACAGCTTTTTCTGCCCCGGCTGGAACACGGTTAGGACGCTTTTGGCGTGCTCGAGACGGCGCCGCGCTCAAGCTGGTCGGGTCTGCTGCAGCAGCCTGGCCACCGCCAGGCGGAGGGCTCTGAGCACGGCGGCAGCCCCTGTGGCACCGAGAAGATGGGCGGCCGCGGCGGGCTCGTGCTGCTGCAGCCCGCAAGTGATGAGGGCGGCCGCCTCGGGCTTGGGCAGGGTCGTTGTGGCCAGCGCTTGCGGCAGTGTCGTCTGCAGGAGCCGATGCAGCGCAGGTCGCGTCGCGTCCAGCGCGCGGTCGGTCTCAGCGAAGGCGTGCAGCTCTCGAAGGTCATCTGCGGTGGGCATCGTCGGGTCGCACGGTGCGCCTGCGATGAGTGCCGCCACCAGTTCTGGGGATAGGTCCCGCAGCGGGCCGCTCAGCAGCACGCCGAAGCGGGGCAGCAGGCGCTCGCGGCCGCGGGTGAGCAACGCCGTGCCGGCGGGCGTCAGTGCCCGCAGCAGCACTGCTGCGTGGGCGCCGCTCGCAGCGTTGCGCCGACTGCCGATGTGCACCGGATGCATGCCGCAGCGCCGCCAGAAGCGGACGAGCGCCGGCGTGGCGCCGAAGCTGGCGCCGATGAGGTCTGCGCCCTCTGCGGCTGCTGCCGCGGCGATGGCGGTCAACAGCCGCCGGCCCAGTCCACGCCGGCGCGTGGCCGGATGCACGGCGATGCGCAGGATGCGTCGGCAGGCCAGTGCGGGTGCATCGAACAACCCGGCATGCGCGGACAGGGTCTGCGGCAGCAGGTGGCCCTGCGGGCGGCGGCGACCTTCGAAGATCGGCACCAGCAGGTCTGACGGCAGTCCGCCCTCACGGCCGCTGACCGCAGTGGCGAGCACAGTCTCGCCGGCCCGCAGTAGGTGCACAGCGATGTCGGGGGCGTCCAGCAGCCGACGCAGGTCCGAAGGTCGGGTTTGGTAGTGGCCGAGCACCAGCAGTCCGAATGCCTGGCCGAGCTGCCGCTCGTTATGTGCGAGCTGGTCTCGATCGGGCGTCTCGATGCGGATCAGATCGCCGGCGCCAGCCAGTGCCGCGGTGGCCTCGTCATCCGCAACCGGCTCCGCATCCAGCAGCAGCGCGCGGTTGACCAGCGCCTCCAGCGGGTCGCCGGCCGCCCAGCGGATCGGCGTGCTCAGTCGCAGCGCCTGCCAGCCGGGGCTGTGCTGGTGCAGCACCGCACGAAAGCGCACATCGAAGCCGCGACCGGTGCCCTCGTAGCCGTGTACTGTGGTGGCGAAGACAACGCGGGGCTAGTGGAGCAGCATCCCCTCTAGCAACGGAGCCGGGATGGCCGCGGCTTCATCCACCAGGGGCAGATCCGCCGCCGGTTTCGCGGTCAGCAGCGCATCCGGCGGCAGGTAGCGCACCGGCTCGCCGGCGTGGCGCAGCACGGCCGCAGCGGCGCTGCGCCGCGGGGCCGTGAGCAGGATGCGGCGGTTCTGCGCGGTCCGCAGTCGGGCCGCCGCAAGCCCCATGGCAGCGGACTTGCCGCGCCCCCGGTCGGCTGTGATCACCAGCGCCAGGCAGGCCCTGCTGCGTGCGGCTGCGACGACGGCGTCGACCGCGCGCGCCTGGTCGTCCGTAACGGGGTGTGCGCCGACGAGGTCAAGCGGCATCTCGACTGCGGGCACGCGCGGGCTCGGGTCGCGCGCCCCGGCGGCCACCGACGGCGCTGCGTCGCGCGCCCTGAACGCCGCGGCAATAGGTGTGGCTTTGGCGTCCCGCGCGGCGGGCCCGTCGAGCCGGCGAACCGCCGCGCTGGCGTCCAGCAAACGGCACAGCCGCGGCACCAGCCGTCCTCCGACGTCCGCCGCGGCATAAGGGAAGGTCGCGAAGCGTTCTGCGGCCGGGTCTGCCCGGGTGGGCCATGCGTCGATGGGCGGCGTCAGCAGCACCAGCAGCCCGCCGCCGCGCAGAGTGCCGACGGCGGCGCCGAGGGCGTCCAGGTCGAGCCCGGCCCAGACGTCGACGATCAGAAGCCAGCACTCGCCGCCGAGGTCGGCGGTACGGCGGTTCGGATCGGCGGGCCCGTCGCGCCCACCGCGCCAGCAGGGTGCACGGCCGTGCAAGCAAACGGCGAGGGCCCCCCCCCCCCTCCATACCCAGTCAGCACCACCGGCGCGCCCCACCCGCACCCCCGCCCCCCCCC
>NZ_JAIFKJ010000354.1 GCF_019695415.1 Thiohalocapsa sp. | reverse complement strand
CGGGCCGCGGCGTCAGCGTGAGGTGTGTCGGGAGTGTCGTTCGGTGGCATTGTCGGGCGTCGCCACGTGGAGAAGTATGCCTACGGCGATCACCGAGCCGGGTATGGCATAGCCAAGGGACGCGACCCGATTGGCGCTCGCAGCTAGAGGCGAGCGCTCGATGCGCGCCACATAGGCCAGGAACAGCGCCAGCACCACCGCCAGTACCGCCGTGATGCCGGCGAGTGTCGCACTGTTGGCGGTGAGCTCGAGATATCGCGCCGTGAGCGGATCGTGGCCGCCGATGGCGGCCATCCAGAGCAGCATCCCCACCGGCGCGACGAAGCCGATCACCAGCGGCCCTGCGCAGAAAGCCGTCGCCAGCCACGCACGCCAGCCGTGCAGCTGGTAGGGGTCGATCTCCTGCCAGCGCCGGGAGGTCTCGTGGAAGCGCGCACGCCAGCGGCTCCACTGCTCCAGCACCAGCAGCGCGAAGACGAAAGCCAGCAGCACGCTCGCCAGCTGCGCAGCGGCGACGCGGTCCCCCATGGAATACCAGGTGCGATAGATGCCCGTGGTGAAAGTAGGTACGCCGAAATGCGCGACGGTGCCGAAGTCCGCGAGCGTCTCCATCAGCGCCAGCGCCATGCCGGTGACGATGGCAGGGCGCGCCAGCGGCAAGGCGATGCTCGTAAAGGCGCTCCAGGGGCTGCGACCCAAGGTGCGGCCTACCTCCAGCGCACAGATGGACTGCTGCAGGAAGGCCGTGCGCGCCAGCAGATAGACGTAGGGATAGAGCACGGCGCTGAAGACGAGAATCGCGCCGCCGGTGGAGCGGATGTTCGGGAACCAATAATCACGCGGCCCGAGCCCCGTCAGGTCACGCAACAGCGTCTGCACCGGCCCAGCATGTTGCAGGAGGTCGGTGTAGGCATAGGCGACGACATAAGCAGGGATGGCCAGCGGCAGCACCAGCATCCACTCGAACAGCCGCCGCCCCGGGAAGCGGCACATCACCACCAGCCAGGCGGTGCCGGTGCCACCGATGACCACACCGGCTCCGACACCGAACATTAACGCCAAGCTGTTCAGCACATAGTCCGGCAGTACAGTGGACACCAGGTGCGGCCAATTGCCCTGCCCCTCTCGGAAAACGTTAAGCACTACGCCGAGCAGCGGCACGGAGAAGAGCGCCGCGACGCCCGCCGAGACATACGCAAGCGGGAAGCGCCGGCGGGACCGGGGCTCCACCCGCGATCGGGGCTGAGGGGCGGGCTGAGGCTGAGGCCGGGGCTGAGGCCCGCCGTCGGAGGAGACCATGTCTGCGTTCATGCGGGCATTTTGCCAGCTTCGGGCGCGGACGGGACCTGCTGCGCCGTCGGGTTATGCCGCGCCGGGCCTGGTCGCTGTAGCGATCACAGCCTTGTGCAGCCCGCGTGATCAGGGCTTCCAACGCTGATCCTGTCAGGCCAGGATCGCCTGACTGCGAGGCCGGCCGCGGAAGTAGGAGTCATGATCAAGGCCGCCCCGCCGCGGACCGCGCCGGGGGCCTACGCGAGACGAGGGGCCTGGGGGCGGCTCAACGAAACGGAATGAACTGGGCCATCGCGCGGAAGGGCAAGCTCACGGCGCCCGGGCCAGTGGTCATGTTCCCGCCGCCCTGGCCCCTCAGCAGCACGGGTTGACGCCCAGGTCCTGGATGACGCGCGCCGGAAGGCAGCCACA
>NZ_JAIFKJ010000304.1 GCF_019695415.1 Thiohalocapsa sp. | reverse complement strand
GGTGGGGGGGGATGGGGGGGGTTGGGGGTGGGGGGGGGGGCTGAGGGGGGGTGGGGGGGTGGGGGGCGGGGGTTGGGGGCAGGATGGCACGGTTAGCGGCAGTATGGGCAAGCATGGCTCGGCGCGAATTGATGCAGGGGCGGTCGTCGCCGTTGGTCCCTTGCAGGGACGGAAGAAAAGTACCGCAGCTAGGTTGACCGGCTTCGGCGGCCTGGCGGAGGCTTACAACTTGTCCCCGAACCCTGATAGGAGTGTTCCATGCGACGTGATCCGAGCCTGCGCAGGCTCTCGAGGGACCATCACTCCGGCCTTGTGCTGGCCAAGCGCATGCGCGAGCTGGCGTCTGCCGACGCCGCTCGGCGGGATGCCGACTGGGCCGAGGCGCAGGCCCGCTTCGCCGACGAGCTGGAGCCGCACTTCCGGCTCGAAGAACAGGGGCTGCTGCCGGCCCTCCGCGCCGCCGGCGAAGCCGCGCTGGTCGAGCGCACGCTGGCCGAGCACGCCGAGCTGCGCCAACTGATCGGCGGTGGGGCCGAGCAGGTCGCGGAGCGGTTCGCAAAGGCTTTGACCGCGCACATCCGCTTCGAAGAAGCGACGCTGTTCGAGACGGCGCAGCGAGTGCTCCACCCGCAGGTGCTCGCGGAGCTCGGCGCGCTGCACGAGCAAGCTGCGCGGCCCGCGTGCGCCCTATCGGGATCGGTTTCGGGGTCCGGAGACGGAACGCACTGAGCCCCGCACCCGGCGTGACTGAGACAACCTGGCCGGACCGCCCGATCCGGCGGGCTCCTGCGGCGGTTTGGCGACCCCTCTGGTGCTTCGCGTTGAGCTACTCTTGGGGACCTCGAAAAATGCCTTCCATGGCATTTTTCGAGACGCGAAGCGAAAACGCGGTTTCCGCTTCGCTCCATTTCTCAAGCGCTTAGGCGCTCGAGAAATGGCGGGGCATCCTGCCCAGCACGAGCACCTCGAATTTTTCGAGGTGCCCTCTTCCAGGTGCCGCAGCCTGGATTGCGGCCGACTCATTGCTCCAGCCGGATCTCGACACCGCTCCCACCGCCGCGCAGGCGCTGCAGATGGAAACGCACCAGCCCGTCTTGCGGGAAGCGCGTCGCACAGGCCTCGAAGGCGGCGAGCGCGTGAGGACTCCTCTGCTCGGCCAGATCATAGGCGTGGTCGTAGGCGGCCGCGAGGCCGCTGTCGATGTCTGTCTGTGTGAGCGGCGTGTATGTCTGGATGGGGTTGCGCTTGCCCTTCAGGACCAGGGCGCCGATGGGTCGCAGTGGCGTCTGCGGACACTGCGCCGCGGTCTCGGCACTGATGGCGACGCGGGTGCCGAAGAATCGGTTCGCGGACTCGAGCCGGGCCGTGGTGTTGATGGGGTCGCCGAAGGCGCGGTAGTCGAGCTGGCTTCGGCCACCGAAGTTACCGACGATGACCTCGCCAGTGTGCACGCCGATGCGGGTGTCACCGAAGGGCACGCCCTCGCCGCGCATGCGCCCGGTAAAGCCCGCGGCGAAGCGGTCGATGGCCAGCGCGCAGTCGAGCGCCCGCCGCGCGTGGTCGGGCTGGACCACGGGGGCCGAGAAGTGCACCGACACGGCATCGCCGACGATGCGCTCCAGGGTCCCGTCGTGCTCGAAGGCGATGCGAATCAGCCCGTCCAGATACTGATTCAGCAGATCCACTAGCTCCTCCGGCGCCGCCCGCTCCACCAGCGGCGTAAAGCCCGCGAGATCGGTCATGACGAAACTGCACTCGCGCCGCTCGCCGCGCAGTCGCAGCTGATCGGGGTGGCGCATCAGATGCCGCACCAGGTTCGGGGAGACGAAGCTCGAGAAGGCGCGCTCCACGAACCGCCGTTCACGATCGGTGACCACATAGCCGGCCAGTGACAGCGTGGTGAAGACGGTGATGATGGTGATGCCGGGCGTCAGCGCGTCGAACAGCAGCAGGTGCCCGCGGAACAGCCAGAAACCGCCGGCGAGCACCGCGGCCACCAGCAACAGTCCCGTGACCACCAGCCAGGCGCCGCGGACGCGAAAGGACAGCAGGATGAGCAGCAACGACCCGAGCGCACCCACCAGCGCCTCGGCACCTGCGACCCAAGGCGGGCGCAGCGGGTGCGCGCCCGTCAGCAGCTGGCTCAGCGCCTGGGCGTGGATCACCGCCGCGCTCAGCGATTCCCCTAAAGGAGAGGTCACAGTGCTGGCGATGCCGGGGGCGGAGATGCCGATCAGCACAATGCGGTCCGTCAGCAGCGGCGCCGGGACCTCGCCAGCCAGCACCTCAGCGGCACCGAGCACGGGTAAGGACGCGCGCGGGGCATAGTGCAGCCAGATCTCGCCGTTGTCGTTCAGGGGCACCGTGCGGGAGCCAACCCGAAGGGAGAGCGGCACATCCGTGCCGGCGTCGGCTGCGATACGGATCACATAGGAGCCGGCGCCAGTCGCCACGCGCAGCACCTCGGCGGCCAGCGACGGGAAGAGACCCTCTCGCCACTGCACCAGCAGCGGCACGCGGCGCAGGCGCCCGTCACGATCGGGAAACACGTTCAGGGCGCCGAGGCCTTGGGCGGTGCGGACACTCTCTGCGGCCGGGAGCAGCGTCGCGGGTAACCGATGTTGCAGCCGCGGCGTCGCCGCGCCGACCACGGCAAGACCCGCAGCGCGCGGGGGCGGCGCAGTGCTGTTGCCCTGCTCGGTCAATGCATAGCCGATGACGCTTGGGGCCAAGGCGAGCGCCTCGGTCAGTCCGTCCTTGGGCATTTCGGGTGCCGGGTCGCCCTCGGCCCTCGATGGCGGCGTACCGGGCTCGGCGGCCTCCGCCGGGATCAGGGTCAGCGCCACCGTCTCGGCGCCCGCGGCCACCAGTCGCCCAAGCAAGCGACCGAGCGTCGCCTGTGGCCAGGGCCAGGGGCCGTAATCCGCCAGGGCCTGCTCGTCGATCTCGACGATGGTGACGGGCGTCTGTGGCGAAGCCGGGAACACCGCCATGTAGGCATCGAACAAGAGATTGCGCATGGTGGAGAAGGCCTGGGGGCAGCAGATCTGCGCGTACACGGCGACGCCGAGCAGCGCCGTCGCCAGCAGCGGCGGCAGCAGTCTCGGGCGCAGCCCCCGGGTCATGCGACAGCCCCGATGGATTGGCGCTTCATCCTCCGCTCAATACCTGCGAACGACGAGTTCGTCTACTCGCCCGAGCCGACATCCACCACCGAGGCCACCCTGAATCTGCTCAAAGGTGCCCTACTCTACATCGGCGACAAGCTGCGGGGAGAGGAGCGCCGGCGCGTACTGATCCGCACCCCCGTGGCCATCCTCGGCGTGCGCGGCACGCACTTCTGGGTGGGCCCCATCGATGACGCCACCGGGGTGCTCGTGGTCGACGGTGAGGTCTTGGTCAGCAACCCCACTGGCCGAGTCCGGCTAGGCGCCGGCGAGGGCACCATGATTCAGGCCGACGGCTCGCTGTCGCCGGCAAAGACCTGGGGCGAGGCCAAAGTGCAGCGCGCCTTGGACATGGTGGCGCTCGACTGACATTGGAGACGATACCGGTCGATCAGCATCGGCATCGATTCCACGATCGAGCCTGAGCGGCATGCCGCCACGATGTCCGTCCGCATGCGCTATTTCCATGCGGCCTTGCTAGCCAAGCCGGGGCCGAAGCGGAATCTCCCGGCCAGCGCCACCCTCCGCATACCGCTCCCCATAGGCCTGCCTAAAGGCGGCGCGCGCGGCATCGCCGGTGCAGTGCGTCGGCAACACATAAGCGACGTCCAGCTCCTCGAGGACACCGACGCAATGGGCAATCTCCGACGCGCCGGCGTACATCAGATGAAAACCGCCGATGGCCCAGTCGACAGGGCGCATGAGCATAGCAGTCCCACGCTCCACCACTCGTTCCATGCCGGGGTGCGCGCAGCCGCTGATAACGGCGCTCACCGCTGCCCCGTCCGCCAAGGCCGCGTCCAGCACGAGCCCCTGCTCCGGCGGACCTTGTTGCGTCGGGCGCGCGCTCAGCATGCCGGTGCTGAACAGCCCGGGCGCGAGCTGCTGCGGCTCGGTGCTCACGATCAACAAGTCCCGGCACTGTCCGCGCAGGTCGGCGATCAGGTGCTTGGAGAAGCCCTCGTGCAGCACCAGGGTGAGGTCTTGGTTGCGCTCCAGCACCGAGTCGAGACCGCCGATGTGGTCCCAATGCGGATGCGACAGGAACAGCAGATCCACGGCCGCCGGATCCAGCCCAAGGGCCGCCATATTGCGCAGGAGTACCCGACCGTTGCTGCCGGTGTCGAACAGGATGCGCTGCTCACCGATCTCGACCAGTGCCGCGAAGCCCCAAAGGCTCTCGAGCCCGGGCAGCCCAGGGACGTTGTCGAACAGGATGGTTAGACGCGGCAGCACTAGAACGGCGGCTCGTCATTGAACAAAGGCGGCTCTCCCTCGCCCTGCTCGAAGTCGTCTCCCGAGCCCGCGTCCGCGCCGGCGGCATCGATGCGCCAGGCTTTGACGTCCGTGTACCAGCGGCCGTTGTACTCGCGGCTCTCGAGGTCGAAGTGCACAGTAACGTCCTGCCCCTGCTGGATCTTGAACTGGTCGATTTTGTCGCCCCACAGCATGAAGCAGACCTGGCGCGTGAAATCGCCCTGTGCCGTCTCCAGGACGTACTCCTGCTTGCGCCATGGGCCGCGGGCGGAGGTGCCGGACTTCTCCGGCAGGACTTGCGTAATCTTGCCTGTCAGTTCCAAGGCTCGTGGGTCTCCGAAAGGATTGGATGGTTGCATGGACGGGTGTGCAGCGGCGGGCTGCATACCTGCCATGCTACCGGACAAAGCCAACGCACGCCGAGGACAGACGCGCCGCCGCAGTCGAATCCCGCGGCCGCGTCTCGAGAAATACCTGCGCTTTGTCGGCGAGAAGAAGGCCGGCATCGCGCTGATGGAATACGCGCTGACCTACGCTACGAAGCGCCTGGCCCCGTCGAGCATGGACATCCAGGTGGACGGGCGCCTAGGGAAGCGCCGATTTATTGGCGCTTCCCGTGTGGGGCAGGATGCCCCGCCATTTTC
>NZ_JAIFKJ010000321.1 GCF_019695415.1 Thiohalocapsa sp. | reverse complement strand
TGCCGTTGCCGTTGGTGAAGTCGCCGCCCTGGATCATGAAGCCCGGGATGATGCGGTGGAACGGGCTGCCGGCGTAGGCCATGTCCTCCCCCTGCTCGCCGGTGCACAGCACGCGGAAGTTTTCCGCGGTTTTCGGCGTGACGTCCTTGAACAGCTCCAGCACGATGGTGCCGGCGGGCTCCTCGCCGATGCGCACTTCCATTTCGACGCGGGGATTCTCATCGGCGGCATGGGCGCTGAAGGCAGCCAGCGATGCCGCCAGCGCGGCGGCGGCGATGGTGCGCGCAGTACCTGTGGTCATGGTCGACTCCTCGTGACAGTTGCGATCAGTGGTGTTGCCGGATGGCTCCGGCGTGGCGGCGCGCATTGTAGCCGGCCGAGGCCTAGTGGGTGGATCACTTCGATGGCTGCGCGGGATCGGGTTAGAAGCCATGCGTGGTATCAGGCGGCAGCCACGCGAACGCGTGCCGGTGAACAGTCAGTCGTTGACCACCTGCGCTAGCACGGCATCACGATCAACCCCGACAAGGGTTAGCGAGGCTCCGCCTCAGCCCCACTCAACTGCCTGCATTGGCCGCATCGCGATCGGCCGGGCTGTCGAAGCCCTTCAGGTCCAAAGGCGGCGGGAAGCGTTTGGTGACGCTGTCCGGCACCTCGCCGCGGCCGGCTTGGTAGAGCGCGCCGGACTCCAGCATGATCAGCGTCATCACGGTGAGCAGCAGCGGCACCACGCCGATGCGCGCCCAAATGGCGGTCCCCATGTCCTGCGAGGCGGCCTTGCGGCGCTCCATGGCCTGCATGGCCGGCGGCAGGTCTGCGATGCGCGCTTCGAAGGCTGTGGTGTCCCCGTCGCCGCCGAGAAAGGCCAGGCTCACGACGCCGGCGCTGATCACATAGGCCAGCAGCAGGATGCGCCAGCGTCCGGCCGCGAGCCGCCAGTGGGCGGCGGCAAACCAGGGCGCGTGCTTCGCGCCGCGCGACGCCCGCACCCAGGTGATGACCATCACCACCAGGGAGGCGGCCAAGGGCAGGGCCACCGCCGGCCATTTGAGCTTATGGATGAGGGAGTCCGGCTCGGCCATGGAGCCGGCCAGCAGCGCGACGCCGATCAGCAGGTTGAACAGCAGCAGGTTGATCATGGCCAGCTCGTGCGGCGCCCGGCCTTTGCGGCGCTGACCCTCGTCGACGGCGTAGAACATGGGCTTGTGGCCTCCGGGCCGAATGAGTGTGCGGCATTGTCCGTGAGTGCCCGGGAGGGGGGCAACTGCAGGGCGTGGGCTGGACCGGCGGCTGGGCTGGGCTTGCCGCGTGCAGCGGGCGGCAACATACTGCGGCCGCAGCGGGCTTTTGGGCCCGATTGACGTGCCTAGAGCAAGGGGGCAGGCGATGACAGACGGCATTCTGGTGGGCAAGGGCGAGCAGCCGGTGCTGATTCGCCCCGATATGGCGAACCGTCACGGGCTCGTCGCGGGCGCGACCGGTACGGGCAAGACGGTCACGCTGCAGCGTCTGGCCGAGCGCTTCAGCCGCACCGGTGTGCCGGTGTTCGTCGCGGATGTGAAGGGTGATCTGGCCGGTATCAGCCAGGCAGGCGGCGGCAACGACAAGGTGGCCGAGCGGGTAGCGGAGATGGACCTGGCGGCGGAGGAGGGCTTTGCCTACGCCCCGTGCCCGGTGACCTGCTGGGATCTGTACGGCGAGCAGGGCCACCCGGTGCGCACCACCATCAGCGAGATGGGGCCGTTGTTGCTGTCGCGGCTGCTGGAGCTGAACGACGTCCAGGAAGGGGTGCTCAACATCTGCTTCCGCGTCGCGGACGACAACGGGCTGCTGCTGCTGGACCTGAAGGACCTGCGGGCTATGCTGAACCACGTCGCCGACAACGCAGCGTCGCTCAAGACCACCTTCGGCAATGTCTCTTCAGCATCCGTGGGCGCCATCCAGCGCAGGCTGCTGACGCTGGAGAACCAGGGCGGCGATCTGCTGTTCGGCGAGCCCGCGCTGGATTTGGCGGACCTGATGCGGCGCGACGCCGCGGGCCAGGGCATGGTGAACGTGCTGGCGGCGGACAAGCTGATCCGAAGCCCCCAGCTCTACGCCACTTTTTTGCTGTGGCTGCTCTCCGAGCTGTTCGAGCAGCTCCCGGAGCTGGGCGATCCGGACAAGCCGGTGCTGGTGTTCTTTTTCGACGAGGCGCACCTGCTCTTCGACGATGCCCCGGACGTGCTCATCGACAAGGTGGAGCAGGTGGTGCGGCTCATCCGCTCCAAGGGGGTGGGCGTCTACTTCGTCACGCAGAATCCGATGGACGTGCCGGACAGCGTGCTGGGGCAGCTCGGCAACCGGGTGCAGCATGCGCTGCGCGCCTTTACGCCGCGGGACCAGAAGGCCGTGCGCGCGGCGGCGCAGACCTTTCGGCAGAACCCGGATTTGGACACCGAGGCCGCCATCACAGCGTTGGGTGTGGGCGAGGCTCTAGCCTCCACGCTGGACGCCGACGGCATCCCGGGCATTGTCGAGCGGATCAAGGTGGCCCCGCCGGGCAGCCGGCTCGGCCCCATCAGCGCCGCCGAGCGTCAGGCGCTGTTATCGGCGTCGCCGGTGGCGGGCGTCTACGACCGGGCGGTGGACCGGGACTCTGCGTACGAGACGCTCAAGCTCATGGCCGAGCAGGCGGCGTTGGCCGCAGAGGCCGCTGCCGTGCAGCCGCCACCGGCAGCGAGCCGCAGCCGCGGCGGCAGCGCTCGGCAGACGCCGCTCGAGGCCTTTGCCGTGACCGCCATGCGCTCGCTCGGCACGCAAATCGGCCGGCAGCTCGCGCGGGGCACGCTGGGCTCGCTGTTGGGAGGGCCGCGTCGGCGGTGATGTGATCCTCGAATCGCCGATGCAGTCAGTAGAAAGCGATCGGGCGGCGACGCCGGCGGCAATGCTCTCGTAGCGGATCAACACAAAAACCCGGAGCGCTCTCGCGAGCGTCCGGGTGTTCTCAGGCGGGAGGTGTGTGCGGCCCCGGCAGGCAGTCGGCATGCCGGGGCCGGCGTGGTGGTGGCGAGTGCCGGGTGCTCAGTTCGCAGCGCCCGTTGCCACCTGTTCGTTGGCCGTGACGTAGATCTCCACTCGGCGGTTCTGGCTGCGCCCGGCCGCCGTGGCATTGGTGGCGATGGGCCGGTCCGGGCCGACGCCTTCGGCGGTGAGCCGCGATGGATCGATCCCGCGCTCAACCAATGCTGCCATGACAGCCTCCGCTCGCTGTTGCGAAAGCGACTGGTTCATGGCGCGGCTGCCGACGCTGTCGGTGTGCCCCTCGATGCGCACCGTGAGCTCGGGGCGCTCCGACAGCAGCTCGGCGGCGCGGTCCAGATCTGGCAGTTCCGCGTCGGGCAGTGCGGCACTGCCGCTCGCGAAGCGCAGCCGGTCGCCGCCGAGGTTGACGACGATACCCTCGTCGGTGACCTCTCCGCCGAGCGCTGCCGCGGTGTCGGTGAGCGCCTGCGCCTGAGCGGCCCCGTCCCGGGCCTCGGCCAGGGCCTCTTCGGTGGCTTCCACCTCACCGCGGGCGGTGCCCAGGCCCCCCCGGGTCCCAGCCAACCCGTGGTTCCGCCCGTCAATTTCCTCACCCGCCGCGGCCTTGGCGGCGGCCCCACGCCCCCGCCCCACCACACCCTCACCCGCCCGGCCCCCCCGCTCCTGTGCTTGGCGGGCATCGCCGGCGGCAATGCGATCCTGCAGCGCATCCATCGCCTTGGCGTGCTCGCGCTCCAGCGCAGCGATGCGCGCCTCGGCCGCTCTCGCCATGCCGTCGCGCTGCGCCCGCACGACGTCGAGCTGCTGCTCCAGCGCGTGCCGGTTCTGGTCGAGGCGCGCCTGGATGGCAGCGAGACGGGCTTGCAGCGACTCGACCGCTGCGTAGTGCTCGTCCGCGGGGATGCGCGCTGCCAGGTCGGTCTTGGCGGCGTCACGCTGTGCGCGGACCACTTCCAGCTGCTGGTCCAAGGCATGGGTCTGCTGCTGCAGACGCGCGTCCATGGCCGTCAGCGCCTCTTCGGCGGCGTCCAGGGCGTCATGGTGCTCGTCGGCGGGGATGCGCTCTGCCAGGTCGTCCCGCTGGGTGCGGACCACGTCCAGCTGTTGGTTCAGCGCGTGGGTCTGCTGATTCAGACGGGCCTCGATGGCGCTGATTTGGCGCTCGGCGTCGGCGATGGCTGCGGCGTGCTGTGCCTCGGCCACGCGCTGCTCCGCCTCTGCCCGGGCGGCGTCGCGCTGTTCGCGGACGACCTCGAGCTGTTGGCTCAGTGCGGTGCGCTGTTGATCGATGCGGGCCTGCATGGCCGTGAGGCGGTCGGCGGCGGCATCCATGGCGTCCGCGTGCTCGTCGCGCAGGGCCTCCGCAACGGCGTCGCGCTGCTCGCGGACCACATCGAGCTGCTGTTCCAGCGCAGTGGTTTCCTGATCCAGCCGTGCCTGCATCGCAACGATCTGTGCTTCCGCCGCGTCCAGCTCGTCGGCAGTGGCGGCGGCATCTGCGAGCTTTGTGGTCTTGGCCTCGAGCTCGGCGCGCAGTGTATCGATCTCTGCGGCCAGGGCCTCGGCGTGCGCCTCCGTGGCGTCGCTGTCCTCTGCAACGGCCGCGGTTTCTGCGGCCACGGCATCGCTGTCGGCTTCGGCTTCGGCCGGCTGTTGGTCGGCGGCAGCCGTCGCTGTCGGCTCGGTGGCGGCGGGCGTCGGCTCGGCGGGCTGCTCGTCGGCGGCGTCTGCCGGTGCTTCCTCCGTCGGCGTCTCGGTTGCCGGTGCCGCGGCGGGGACGGCCTCGGCAGGCGCCGTCGCTTCCAGAGCCCCGGGCGCGGCCTTCTCGGCGTCCAATTCCGCGCGCAAGGTCTGGAGCTTGTCGGCGAGATCGGAGAGCAGGGTTTCGATCTCGGCCACCGTCAAGTCGCCTACGGACAGTCCACCTGACGCTGCACCGGTTGCGGCCAGCTGCTGGGGTTGCCCGCGCAGCCAGCGCCGCCAGCCCTGCCATTTGGGCTGGTCCTGGGGAGTGGCGCTGGTCGGCGTGACGGCACCGCCGAATAC
>NZ_JAIFKJ010000528.1 GCF_019695415.1 Thiohalocapsa sp. | reverse complement strand
GGCTGAGGGCTGAGGGCTGAGGGCTGAGGGCGAGGTACGATGTGCAGTGTGGGGTGGGGGGCAGTCCGGGTAGCACGGATGAAGCGACCGAGAAGGCCGGGAACCGCCTCAGTGACCATTAAAAGTTAGTGGGTTGCGAGAGAGGCTGGATTCCGCTGCGCTGCAACCAGGCTCCAGCATCCGCCCATCATCCAATACTTGCTAACTTAGCCCTCGCCCCTCGCCCCTCGCCCCTCTGCGGTCGGGATTTGTGTTATCACGTGTGGCCCCGACGTAAACGGTTAGCTTCCGGATTCGGCGCCCTGACGCCAAGCCGCCTCTTCCATGTCGCTTGACCCTGCCCTCTTCTCGTCCACTACCATGTGGGCCGCGCTCGTCTTTTATCTGCTGTGCCTCGCACTGGCAGTGTGGCTTGCCCCCTGGCGCAGGCTACTGGGCGCCAAGCTCACGCACGTGTTCTTCGGCGCCACCGTGGTGCTGATGTTCCTCTGGCAGATGGAGACCCAGGTGCAGCCGGGGCTCCACTATCATCTGCTTGGGCTCACGGCGGTGACACTGATCTTCAGCTGGTCCCTTGCGGTCATCGCCGCGTCGCTGGCGCTGCTCGGCGTGTACGTCAACAGCGACATGGCCTGGGGCGGCTTTGCGCTCAATGCCCTGGTGAGCGGTGTGCTGCCCATCACGCTGACGCAGATCGCGTTGGTGCTGATCCGTCACTACCTGCCGAAGCAGTTCTTCGTCTACGTGCTCGTCAACGGCTTCCTCACCGCCGGCCTGGTGGGCGTTGCCATGGGCTACATGGCGGCGTGGCTGTTGGTGGGCAGCGGTGCCTATACCTTCGCCGAGCTCAGCCAGACGGTGCTGCCCTTCTTCCCCCTCATGTTCCTGCCGGAAGCGATGCTGAACGGCTGGATCATGGTGATCCTCGTTGCCTTTCGGCCCGAATGGGTTTACTCGTTCTCGGACGAGCAATATCTGAAGGGCAAGTGACGTGAGCTGGTTCGGGAAGGCCATCGGCGGCCTGCTGGGCTTCGCCGCTGGTGGGCCCCTCGGCGCGCTGCTGGGGGCAACGCTGGGCCACGGCGTCGACCGTGGTGTGCAGAGGCTTGCTGAGGATTACGGCCTGCCGTTCGGTGACCGCCGCCGCATCGAGAGCGCCTTCTTCACCGCCACCTTCTCGGTGATGGGGCATATCGCTAAGGCGGACGGGCGGGTGTCCGAGCGTGAGATCGCCCTGGCCGAAACCGTGATGTCCCGCCTGCAGCTCTCAGGCGAGCGCCGCAACGCAGCCATCGCCCTATTCCGCCAAGGCAAGGCGCCGGACTTCGACCTCGCCGCCGTGGTGAGCCGCTTCCGGCGTGAGTGCATGGGCCGGAGGCTGCTGATCCAGCTCTTTCTCGAGGTGCAGCTCCAGGCGGCCTACGCCGACGGCGAGCCCTCCGCCGCCAAGCGGCAGGCATTGGAGCAGATCCGCTTTGGGCTCGGCGTCTCGCCGGTGCTGTTCCGCCCGATGGAGAACCTGGTGCGGATGGAGCGGCGCTTCGCCGGGGGCTCGGCGGGCCAGGGCCGGGCGGGCGCCGGTCGCGCCGGCCGCCAGTGGGACGCCGGCGCCGGGCGGCGTTCTGCGCGGGGCCAGGTCCGCTGCGGGACAGACGCCCCGGCCCCCCCACCCCACGCCGGCCGCCGCCACCAACAACCGGCGGCGAC
>NZ_JAIFKJ010000225.1 GCF_019695415.1 Thiohalocapsa sp. | reverse complement strand
TCGTCGTTGTGCCTTGCCAGTCACCCTGCGGGACGCACCCTGACGACCGTCCAACCACTCTTTTTAGGTTGAAGTCCGACCGCGAGGCGGCTTGTGTTGGTTGTGCGGTTAATCGGGTCTTTTCAAGACGCCGCCTCGAATCCCGCGACCACGTCGAGCAACTCGCTGGTGATGGCTGCTTGGCGCTCACGGCGGTAGTGGCCGGTGATCTCCTCCAGGCGCTCGTCCAGGTTTTTTTCGGCCGCCTGCATGGCCGCGAGGCGGCTGCCGTGCTCGGCCGCGAGGGACTCGGCGCAGGCGCGGAACAGCACGCTGAAGTAGTGCTGGCGCAGCAGGTGTCCGAGCAGCTGGCCGCGGGGTAGGGTATAGAGCGGCAGCCGTCGGGACGGCCAGGGTGCTTGCGCCCGGCGCTGGAATCGGGTCGGGTCGAGGGGAAACAGTCGCTGGTGTCCCGGCTCGTAGCCGGCGCGGCCGGTGGGGCGGTTGTGGTAGAGGTCGACGCGGGCGATGCCCTCGGCGCGCCAAGCGTCCACGCGCAGCAGCAGACGCTGGACGATGGCGGTGATGCCGGCAGCGGAGCTTGGGGTCGGAAAGATCTGCGGCAGGCCCCCGGCAAGGTGCTCCAGACCCGGTGCGACGCGCTCGCCGACGGCGAGCCAATGGCGTACCGCATGGCCGGCGCCCAAGTGCTCACGCACATGCTCGGCCATGGCCTCGTTAAAGCGTCCGCAGAGCCCGTGATCGGTGCCGAGGACGATGATCGCCGCCGGCGTGCCCGCGCTCCGTTCCGCTGCCGCGTCAGGGTGCTCTCGGCTCGCCGCCAACGCCTGCGGCGCGTCACGCAGCACCGCCCGCAGCCCGAGCTCCACGGTGCCCTCGTATTCCGCCAGCGCCGCCGCGGCACGCTCGTACTGGCGGATGCTCGCGGCGGACAGTGCCTTCATGGTCCGGACGATCTGCTCCAGATCCTCCAGGTTCTCCATGCGCTGCTTCAGCGATTCGATGGAGGCCATGCTGCTCTGTGCTCGGTTCCGCGCTCAGCTCTGGTGATCGCGCAGGTCGGCGACCGCCGCCGTCGCCGTGTCCGCAAGCGCGGTCCAGGCCTCATCGTCCAGCTCGCGGCCGGTGTCGATGCGCTCGCAGAGGTCGGCATGCCGTTCTTGGACCTGCTCGCGAATGCGCTGCTCGGCGGTGCCAACGGCGTCCACCGGCACGTCGTCGAGCAGCTCCTCTTTGGCAGCCAGCAGCACGGCGATCTGCTCCCAGGCCGCAAGCGGGCTCGCTGCGTCCTGGCGCAGGATGCGCCGTACCCGCCGGCCGTGCTGGATGCGGCGCTTGGTGCGCTCGTCGAGCCGCGTGGCGAAGCGGGCGAAGGTCTCCAGCTCCTCGAACTGGGTGTAGGCGAGACGCAGGTCCCCGGAGACCTGCCGAAAGGTCGGGTACTGCGTCTTGCCGCCGACTCGAGACACGGAGCGACCGATGTCCACCGCCGGCAGCCTGCCCCTGCGGACCAGCGTTGGCGACAGCTAGATCTGCCCGTCGGCGCTGGCAATGAGCTTGGTGGGGATGTAGGCACTGATGTCCTGCGCCTGGGTCCCGCCGATCGGCAGGGCCGTCCCCGCACCGCCGCCCCGCTCCCCACCCCGGTGCGTCGCCCGCACCCGGAGCCGCGGGCGGCGGTCGAACCACTCCCCGCGGAGGGCCTCCCCCACCGGCGGGCGCCGCAGCAGCAGCGAGAGCTCGCGGTAGGCGCGGGCGTGGCGCGTGAGGTCGTCGTACACCACCAGCACGTCCCGGCCCTGATCCATGAAGAACTCGCCCATGGCCGTCGCCGCGTAGGGGGTGATGTACTGGAGTCCAGGCGGGTCCTCGCCGGAGGCGGCGACGACGATACTGTGCGCCATGGCGCCCTGCTTGCGGAGGGTCTCCACGGCGCGGGCGACCGCCGTGCCGCGCTGGCCGATGGCGCAGTAGATGCAGATCACGTCGCTGTTTTGCGTCTGCCGGCGCTGGTTGATGATGGTGTCCAGCGCGATCTGGGTCTTGCCTGTCTGTCGGTCGCCGACAATGAGCTCCCGCTGGCCGCGGCCGATCGGGATCATGGCGTCCACCGCCTTGATGCCCGTCATCAGCGGCACGCTCACCGGCGCACGGTCCATGATGGCCGGCGCCGGGCGCTCGATGGGCCGGCGCTCTCGGGTTGCGGGCGTGCCGCCGCCGTCCAGCGGGCGGCCGGTGGCGTCGATGACCCGCCCGAGCAATGCCTCGCCGACTGGTGTGTCCGCGGCGCGGCCGGTGGCGCGCACGCGCATGCCGGGACGGAGACTGTCGCTTGGCCCGAGCAGCACGATGCCGAGGGCGTCTTCGTCCAGGTTCACGGCGAGCCCCAGCACGCCGTCCGGCAGTGCCACGAGCGCCTCGAAGCCCACGCGCGGCAGTCCGCCGACGCGGGCGATGCCGCCGCCCACCTCGAGCAGGGTGCCGACATCGTCCAGCGCGGGATCGCCCGCGGTCTCAGCGAGGGCGTCGCCGATATCGGTGAAGGCTTGATCCAGAGCTTGGGTGAGCACTTTGAAAAGTTTGAAGCGAGAAGTTAGAAGTGCGTGGTGCGTCTGTGGGAGCGGCCTCTGGCCGCGACGGCTTCCAGGGCGCCGGGGGCGGCTTGTCGCGGCAAGGATGCCGCTCCCACATGCGATCGCCGCCGTGGGACCCGCCGCTGGCCGCGACGATGTCTAGTCAGCTCGTTGCAGCCTCCTTTCCCCGCTCGGTGTCAGTATCGGTTTCGGATTCGGTGTCTGCGCTCTCGCGCTGACGTTGGTCCAGGTGCGCCGTGAGCTTGCGCTCGAAGCCGTCCAGGTAGTCCGCCAGGCTCCAGGCGAGGCGGCGGCCGTCGGCCGTGAGGGCGATGCCGCAGACGAGCGCCTTGTCCTGCTCGAAGTCGGGCTTCGTCCCATCGCCCAGATGCTGTTGGATCAGGTCGCGCAGCCGCCCGCGGCGGTCGTCCTCGAGCGCGAAGCTGGTACTGACCACGAGCTCGCGGGCGTTGCGGAATTGCTGGCGCTCGTCGTCGTCGAGCCCTGCCAATTGCTTATCGAGGGTGTCGAACATGCGATCTTCGAGCCGAACGTCGGCGAGATCCGACAACGCCTTGCGGGCCAGCGCTGCGAAGCCCTCGGCGGTCTGCCGGCGCAGCTGCTTGAGAAAGGCGTCCTGCTCGTCGCGCAACTGCTGGCGCCATTGCTCGCGCTTGTCGTCCACGTCTGCGCGGGCCTCCTCCAGCAGGCGCTGCTTCTCGCCGTCGGCCTCCTCGCGGGCCTGTTCCAGCACGGCATCGCGGCGGTCCTCCAGGTGGTCCATGCGCTCATGCAGGCGCTCGCGCTCGCGCTCGGCGGCTTCCTCGCGCTCGCGGGCGGATTGCACCCGTTCGGCGATGCGTTCTTCGCGCCGGGCCATGGCCCTGGTCACCGGTCCGTACAGGAAGTGCTTCAGCAGCCAGACCAGGACCAGAAAATTGACGATCTGCGCGGCGACCGTGAGCCAGTCGATCTGCATAACGCCCGCCTCAGCCGCCGCCCGCGACTTGATCCCAGAAGGGGTTGGCGAAGATCAAGATCATGGACACGACGAAGCAGTAGATCGCCGTGGATTCGATCATCGCCAGGCCCACGAACAGCGTCCTTGTGATGGTGGCCGACTCGTCCGGCTGCTGGGCCATGGCGGTGAGCGCCTGCGCCACCGCGCGGCCCTCGCCGAGGGCCGGCCCGATGGCGCCGATGGCGATGGTGATGCCGGCGGTGAAGATGGAAGCGATGGCGATGAGGGATTGGGGGTCCATGTTTCTGAGTTTCGAGTTTCGAGTTTCGAGTTGCGAGGGTCGAGGGTCGAGGGTCGAGGTTCGAGGTTCGAGGTTCGAGGGGCGAGGGTTGATGCAGACGGTCGGGCGGCGCTCGGTCAGTCGGAGCCGTTTTCCTCGCCCCTCGACCCTAGCCCCTCGTCACTCTGTCTGTGCGCCGAACTGGCCGACGCGATATACACCATCGCCAACACCGCGAAGATGTACGCCTGAATCATCCCGGTGAGCAGCCCCAGCAGCTGCATGACGATGGGGAAGAGGAAGGGCGTCAGGCTGATCAGGATGCCGACGATGACGGTGCCGCTCATGATGTTGCCGTAGAGTCGCACGGCCAGGGCCACCGTGCGGGAGAGCTCGCCGATGAGGTTGAAGGGCAGCATCAGCGGCGTCGGCTGCACGTAATGGCGCAGGTAGCCCACCGCTCCGCGCTTGAGCACACCGTACAGCGGCACGGCGGTGAGGACGCAGAGCGCGAGCGCCGTGGTGGTGGACAGGGAGCCGGTCGGCGGCAGGTACCAGGGCACGATGGTCAGCAGGTTGGACGTGGCGATGAAGACGAACAGGGTGCCGACGAAGGGTAGATACGGCCCAGGCTCCTGGCGGCTCACGTCGCGGATCTGGTCCCGGAGCCCGGTCACCACCACTTCCAACAAGTTCTGCCAGCGCGAAATCTCGGGCCCCGTGCTCAGTCGCCGGGTCACCAGCCAGGAGCCGAGTGTCAGCAACAGCATGATGAGCCAGGTGTAGGCCAGGGTGGCGTTGATGTGCAGCCAACCCCATTGCCAAAGCACGATTTGGTCCGGGCTGATGGTCATCGCTTGTGCCTCTTGGCCGCATCAGCTGCTTGTTCATTGGCACTGCCGTTGCCGGGGCCCCCGTAGCGGCGCAGCAGCAGCGTGCGCATAGCGATGACCCCGAGCAGCCCCGGTATCAGTGCCATCCAGCCATTCCCGGTCCACTGTTTCCCGGCGATGAGCAGCGCCCAGAATCCGCCCAGCAGCACGGCCATGCGCAGCAGGAGGCTGCCGCCCAGCAGCAGGCCGGGGTGCCGAGCCCGGCACCGCTCGCGCACCGTGTGGGATACCCCGGCATCGAATATCAACCCACGCCCGACCCCACACGCGAAGACCACGAGCCACAGTGACCCAATGTTGAACGAAACGTCGACCACCTGGGACACCCTCAGCTCATGCGCCGGAGAAACGCGGTGCCCACCGCGCCCACAAGC
>NZ_JAIFKJ010000427.1 GCF_019695415.1 Thiohalocapsa sp. | reverse complement strand
ACCACAGGGTCAGGCGGGAGCAGCCCGGCCCAGCAGCCGCAGCGGCCGGCGGTGGCTGCGCCCGCCGCAGGCGCTGCCGCCGTAGCCTGCGATGTAAGGCACCGAGCGTCCGCAAGCGCCGGAGGCGACAACGCCCTCTGGGGCAATATCTGCCAGAGGCTGGGTATCGACGCGGGCCATGATGTCTCCCCAGAGGCGCAAGGCCCCGGTGGAACCGCTCAGCCCCATGGGCTTGTTGTCGTCGCGGCCAACCCAGGCCACCACCACCTTGTCGCCGCTGAAGCCGGCGAACCAGCTGTCCCGCATGTCGTTGGTCGTGCCAGTCTTACCGGCAACGGTGAGGCCGGATGGCAAGCGCTTGTTGAGCCAGGTGGCCGTGCCCTGGGTCACCACCCGGCGCATGGCCCATTTGGTCAAATACGCGGCTTCTGCGGACACCACGGACTCGACGGCCAGTGGGTAGCGGTTCAGTGGCCGCCCTGAGGCGTCCAGCACCTCACGAATGGCCCGCAGCGGCGCCCGGAAGCCACCGGCGGCGATGGTCTGGTAGGCCTGCGCCACCTCCACCGGCGGCAGCGACACCGATCCCAGCAGCATGGCCGGGACGGCATCGATGTCGCGGACGGCACCGAGGTCTTTGAGGAAGGCGGCAACGTCAGCCACCCCCAGCTCGAGCCCGAGGTTGACGGTGGCGAGGTTGTAGGACTTCACCAGCGCCCGATACAAGGGCACGGTTCCGTGGACACTGTGATCGTAGTTCTTCGGCCGCCAGATAACGCCCGCCACGCGTAGATTCACGGGCTTGTCCTGGATCGGCGTCACCAGCGAGTACCGGTCCGGCTGCGACAAAGCCTTCAGGTAGATCACGGGCTTGATCAGCGACCCGATGGGACGTACCGCATCGAGGGCGCGATTGAATCCCGCATAGCCGGGGTCACGACTCCCGACCACAGCGAGGACCTCGCCCTGCGCCACGGAGGTGACCACCGCCGCGGTTTCCAGGGTCCCTCCCGGGAGTCGCCGGGAGCGATCCAACTTGGGCAAACGGTCCGTGACGGCCGACTCCACATGGGCCTGGGTCAGCGGATCAAGTGTGGTAAAGATGCGCAGCCCCTCGGAGCGCAGGTCTTCCTCTCGGTAGTCCCGGCGCAGCTGACGGCGGACCAGTTGGATGAAGGCCGGATACTCGCCGCTTGGCCGCGCGCCGCCTTCGACGATGCCAAGGGGTGCCTGCTTGGCGGCCTCGGCCGCATCGCGGGAAATGATTTGGTGGTGGGCCATCAGGTCGATGACCAGGTTGCGCCGCTCGATCACGCGGTCCGGATCACGCCGTGGATTGAAATCCGATGGACCCTTCAAGATGCCCACCAGCATCGCCGTCTGCGGGACATCCAGCTCGTCAAGGTCGCGGTTGAAGTAGAAGCGGCTCGCGAGCCCAAATCCGTGGATGGCCCGGTTGCCGTCCTGCCCAAGGTACACCTCGTTGGCGTAAGCGGTGAGGATCTCGTCTTTGTCGTAGCGCCAATCCAGCAGCACGGCCATATAGGCTTCGTTCAGCTTGCGCTCCAGCGTGCGATCCTGCGTCAGGTAGAAGTTCTTGACCAGCTGCTGGGTGAGCGTGCTCGCACCCTGCACGGTGCGCCCGGCGCGCAGGTTCTGGTAGGCCGCACGCGCGATACCCCTTGGGTCGACGCCGTGGTGCTGATAGAAGGTGCGGTCTTCCACCGCCAACAGGGTCTTGACCAGCCGCGGCGGCAGCTGCTCGCGCCGTAACAAGACGCGGTCTTCGTTGTGGGTTGGGTAGATGCTGGCGATGAGCGCAGGATCCAGGCGCACCAGCGCGAGGGGCGTCGCATCGCTGCCGTCCGCCACGTCCTGCACGACGCCGCCGGTGAGGTCGATGGCGAGATAGCGCTCAGGCTCGAAGCCGTCCCAAAAGCGGAAGGCGCGCGTGCGGATGGCAGCACGCTCCCCCTCGATGTGATAACTGCCCGGGCGGGCGAGCTGTGGATCTTCGCGATACCCGGGCGGACCCAGTGCGCCCTTCAGCCCCGGGAGGGAGAGCGGGGGGCCGGGTTAGATCTCCCGCGGACGCGCGGAGACGCGGGCCGGCAGCGCCCAACGCTTGCCCTCGAATTTGGCGCGCACGACCTTGTCGAGATGGATGCCGTAGAGCCCCACCGCGAGCCCGACACCGAGGGCGACCAACACCAGCGCCCTTACGGCGAAACCGAAGAAGCCGATGCCTTCCTTGGGCCGACGGTGCCGGCGTTGGGGCATCGGTTGGCGGGGACGGGGCTTGGGCATGGTGCGCGGGTGGCCGATTTACGGTTGGCAGGTACACCTGTGAAGCGCCGGACGGACGTCACGAAGCGTGCGGTCGCGCTGTCGAGTCCGAAGCCTCACCGGGATATTAGCCGGGGTGTTCACTGGGCAGTTCAGTGAGTTAAGCGAGCATTTGCAGTGAAATTCTAGCACGTTCCCGGCGCCTGCTGTCGTACTCCGGACGCTGCGTGTCTCTCACTGTTTGATGCCGACACCCCGCTCCAGCAGGCGCAGGCTGACCACGGCGAAGACGCCGATGAACAGCACAATAATGACGAAGGCCATCAGAAGAGGGATGTCCGTGGTGCCGAGCAGCCCGTAGCGGAAGGCATTGACCATGTACAGCACCGGATTCAGCAGCGACAGCCATTGCCAGACGTCCGGCAGCAGATCGATGGAGTAGAACACTCCGCCGAGGTAGGTCAGCGGCGCGAGCACGAAGGTGGGGACGATGGAAATATCGTCGAAGCTGTTGGCGAACACCGCATTGATGAAGCCGCCCAGCGCAAACAGCAGCGCCGTCAGCACGAACACCAGCAGGGTGATAGGCCAGCTGTGCGGCGAGACGTCTGTGAAGAACATGGCCACCAGCATGACGACGATGCCGACGGTAACCCCGCGCGCAACGCCGCCAGCGACGTAGCCCGCCAGGATGACCCAGGCGGGCGCCGGCGAGACGAGCAGCTCCTCCACGTAGCGGGAAAACTTGCTGGAGTAGAACGACGAGACCACGTTGCTGTACGCATTGGTGATGACCGCCATCAACGCCAGGCCGGGCACGATGAAGTCCATGTACGGGAAGCCGTCCATGCTGCCGATCCGATCGCCGATGAGTCGGCCGAAGATCACGAAGTACAGCGTCGTCGTGATGGCCGAAGGCAGAATGGTCTGCACCCAGATGCGCGAGAAGCGCATCACCTCCTTCTGCAACAGCGTGGAAAAGGTAATCCAGTAGCGATACCAGCGCTGGAGGTCGGGGCCGTACTGCACACTCATGCAGCCTGCGCCGCGGCGGCGCCGCGCCCGCGGTCCACCATTTCGAGGAACAACTGCTCCAGCCGGTTCTGCTTGTTGCGCATGCTCGCCACCTCGATGCCGACCGAGCGCAGCGCTGCGAACAGGTCGTTCAGCGACTGGCCCCGGTGCAGCTGGGCTTCCAGCGTGGTGTCATCCAGCTGTGTCAGGGTAAAGCCGTCGAGTCCAGGCGCACCGGCCAGCGGCGCCGTCAGATTGAGCACGAACGTCTCGATGTCCAAGCCGGCCAGCAGTGTCTGGGTCTCCGCCACAGCGGAGATACGTCCCTGGTCGATCATGGCGATGTTCCGGCAGAGGCTCTCCGCCTCCTCCAGGTAGTGCGTGGTAAGGATGATGGTGGTGCCCTCGGCGTTCAGCTCCCGCAGGTAGTCCCACATGGCCCGTCGGATCTCGATATCCACGCCCGCCGTTGGCTCGTCCAGGATCAGCAGCTTCGGCCGATGCACGAGCGCGCGGGCGATCATGAGCCGGCGCTTCATGCCGCCGGACAAGAGCCGCATTTCCGAACGCCGCCGCTCCCAGAGATCGAGCTTCTTGAGGAAGAACTCCGCACGGCGTCGCGCCTCCCGCCGCGGGATACCGAAATAGCCGGCCTGGTTGACGACCACCTCCTCCACCGGCAAGAAGAGATTGAAGTTGAATTCCTGCGGCACGACGCCGAGTGACGCTTTCACCGCCTCCGGCTCCCTGTCCAGGTCATGCCCGAACACCGCAACGCGCCCGGCGGTCTTGTTGACCAGCGAGGTGACGATGCCGATGAGCGTCGACTTGCCGGCGCCGTTGGGCCCGAGGAGTGCGAAGAAGTCACCCTCCTCAACGGACAGATCCACGCCCTTCAGGGCCTCAAAACCGGAACGATAAACCTTGCGCAGTTGTTCGACGGCGAGGGCGTGCATGGTAACGGCGGACGGGGCTGCTGCTGATTGCGGCTGGCCGCAAGAGATATGCCGCAGCGGCGATACCCGCGCGGGCGGCGGCTAAGCTAGCCGCTGCCTGCGGGATTTGCAAGGGTGCCGGGGGACCGACGGCAAGCTGGAGAACTAGACGACACCCGGCGGCAGCGCCCGCTTGAGGCCGGACATGAGCAGCGGATCGCGGCTGTCCGGGGGGTAGGGGGCAGTAAAGCCGCCGAGGAACAGCGCGAAGAGCAACAACAGACCCCACAGTCCACAAAGCCACACCAGCGCCGCCGCTGAGGTTGCGAACCCAGCCGCATAACCTGCGACTGACGCGACCTGCACCGGTCCGCGCAAGCGCAGCAGCACGAGCGCCAGCGCACCGGTGAAGAGGAGCGCCTTGATGCCGACCATCGCATGCAGCAGGTTGGCAAGCGCCGGCTCGACCCGAGCCGCGGGCTGTAGCATCGCGGCTGCGGCCAGCCCCAAGCCGGCACCGACCACGATGGCGGCCATCAACGTGGACGCACCCGCAACGCCGGACATGGCCTCCGACTGCGCTGTCGGCTGGGAGCTCGCTGCCACATTCGGCAGCGCCGGTGTTGCCTGTTCATCTGAGCGTTGTCTGGCCATGGCTGCCTCCGCGGAATCCGCAGTTGCTAAGTGGTGACAAAGACTACTGCATCCGCCGGCGGGAATGCCACGCAAGCGAGCGCTCGCGGGCGACCGGGGGCGAGACCCTGGGGCGACCGGGGGCGACCAGGCACGCTATATGCGCATCGCACGCCGGTTTTCGGTTTGTCGCGCGAACAACCTGCTGATGCCTTTTCTC
>NZ_JAIFKJ010000025.1 GCF_019695415.1 Thiohalocapsa sp. | reverse complement strand
CTTTTCCACCGGTGCGACCCGGAAGCCATGGGCTCCGTCCTCAATCTGGTGGCGAATCCCACCGCAGTCGCCACCGATCACGGCGGCCCCCTTCCACATGGCCTCGGTGACCGTCAACCCGAACCCCTCACGCAAGGACTTCTGCATGATGACAGCGGCGCGGCGCTGAAGCGCATTGACTAATGCACTGTCCTCGCAAGTGAGGATTAGGATGCGCTCCTCCTTGCAGCCCAATAGCGACTCGAAAACCTGCTGTCCTTCAGGATCGTCCGTGGCCACGTTGCCAAGCAACACGAGTGTGGCGTCCACGGTCTTCCGGGCAAGCTTGAAGGCGCGGATCACGCCCTCCGGATCTTTCCAGCGATCGAACCGCGATATCTGAGCCACGATGGGCAGGTCGTCAGGAATACCGTAGTGTGCCAGCCGTTCATCGATTTCCGCTTCCTCGAGCGTGCGATTCTTGGTGGAGAAAGGATCGATGGCGGGCATGAAAAACAGCTGTGGCGTGGGTAGCTGTTTCTTGTATTCGGGCAGTGACATGATACCAGCGTCGTATTGCTGGACGAAACCGGCGAGGAAATTCCATGTGGCCCCGTTCGGTTGTGAGAGATCCACATGGCAGCGCCATACCCACGGGCAGGTCCGACGATAATGTGTGACCAAAGGCAACGGCTGGGGATCATGAATCACGACGACGTCTGCATCGAGATCCATACGCAGGGCATTCTGGAATACGATCTGCTCGTAGTGGTGACGCTTAAGCTCGGTGAGGTCAATATCTGCGCCTTGCAGCGCGTTATGCAGTTTTTTGGTGACGCTGAAGAAGTCGGGGCTGCCTTGGATGAGGCGCCAGTCCGCGCGGATGCCAATCGCACGTTGCGCCAGTGTCAGGGATGAGAGGATTTCTGCGACGCCACCCCCATAAAAGGTCGAGCTGATGTTGACGACGCGGAGGTCGTTCAGGCGCTTCGCCTTGAGCATGATGCGCTCGACGGCATCCGCGACGATGAGAGGCTAGTATTGCTCGAGACGTCGGGGCCAGAACATCTTCTCCATTGTCGGATCTCAGTTGGACGCAACGGCCTTGCGCAACTGCGCAGCGGCTTCCTCAGGGGGCTTCAGGTTGACCACGATGCGAGACCCGAGCTCGAATCCGGCGGGTGTCTGCAGCCGCGGCAGAATTTCAACGTACCAGTGGCTCGCGGCTCGGTGGATGATGTCCAACGGGGGGGTGGCGACGACAAGGTTGTAGTCCGGCTTATCGAGCTGCGCCAAGAAGGCCGCGAGCACACGCGTGAGATGGTCTGCGAGATCGTCGAGCTCGTCCTCTCTGACCTCTAGGAAGCTCGGACAATGGCGCAGGGGCGCAATGCGCAATTGGTAGGGATTGCTGGACGCGTATGGGGCGTAGGTTACGAAGAACGGGCTCTCCAGCACGATCCGTTCCTGCGCGACCAGCTCGTCCTCGAGTGTTTGGCATTGGGCACAGCATCCATGCTCATCAAAGTAGGCAATCTCCACCGCAACGCGATGGCGCGTCTCCGGAGACACAACCGGCGAGGCGACAATCTGGGCGTGTGGATGGACGAGGCTGGTGCCAGCGCGGGCGCCTTGGTTGCGAAACAGCACGACTTGGCGTACGAAGGGTGCCCGTGACGCCAAGGCTCGGTAACGCCGCGCATACATATCAAGGACGCGCCTTGCCTGCACCACGCTCATGGATCCGAGCGTGGCTCCGTGGGCTGGCGACTCGATGATCACCTCGTGCCATCCACCGCCGGCGAGCATCCGCCCGGTCGGCATGGAAGATGCGAGAGCGCCGGAATCTGGTGGCGTGGCGAGCAACGGGAATTTGTTCGGAACCGCTCGCACCAGCCAACGTCCGTTAAGGTCGGTGATCTCTTCGAGTGCCGAAGGGGCCGGTCTCTCATTGCCAGGACAGAAGGGGCACGGCTTTGCTTCGTTGCTCGTGTCATGGGGCCGCAGCGCCCGCTCGGGGCTGACAATCACCCAGTCGTGCGTAAGCCGATCCTGCCGCAGTTCTGACATGTCCGAAACCGAGAAACGAGCAGATTCAACGGGCCGAGCTCAGACTGCGGCCTCGGGACTCACCGACACTTTGTCATGATGCATGTAATGCTCACCCTGCCGAATCAGGCGCACTGTCATCACCTTTACGATGTCGTTGACCAGGAACCAGGCCAGGGCGTAGCCCCACATCCAAAGCGCCGGGACCCAACCTATCGGCGTCATCAACCATCCCTGCGCAGCGATAACCGTGCCGACGATCTCGGTGGAAAAGGTCGCCAGCAACAGGATCGGGGCGGGCCAGGGTCGCTGCCAGAACCAGCCGCGGGCACGGGTGATGTAGAGCGTGCTGTGTCCGGCTACGATGAGCTTCAGGAACAGGAAGGTCCGGATCTCGTCGTGGGAGAACCCCCATTCCTGCAGCAGATAGAAGAGGAGGAAGGAGGCGATGACGCCCATCACTCCGAGCACCGTGGCAAGCGTGGTCAACTCGTACATGTTCCAGCGCACAGGCCGGCGGTCTATCCGGGTGCGGTCGTACGCGATAGCCAGGATCGGGATATCGTTCAGCAGCGCCAGCAGGATGATCATGAGTGCGGTGATCGGATAGAAGTTGAACACCACGATCGACAGGGTCATGAATAGGATGATGCGGATGGTCTCGGCGATGCGGAAAATGGCGTAGCTCTGCATGCGCTCGAAGGTGACCCGCGCCTGCTCGATGGCCTGGTTGATGACGGCGAGGCCCGGCGCCGTCAGGACGATATCGGCGGCGGCGCGCGCGGCTTCCGTCGCACTGTCCACCGCAAATCCGCAATCGGCCTTCTTGAGCGCCGGGGCGTCGTTGACCCCATCGCCGGTCATGCCGACAATATGCCCGCCCTTCTGCAGGGTATCGACGATCCGGTATTTGTCCTCCGGCACCACCTCGGCAAAGATGTCCACCGACTCGATCATCTCGATGATGGCCGACTCGTGGGTATGGATGAACTCGCGGTCCAACAGACGGGTATCGTAGAGCTCAACCAGGGCGTCCATCACCTCGCTGGCGAAGCGCTCGGCCGCGCGAAGCGAGGCGGTGCCGTTGAGGCGTTGGTAGATGGCGGTGGCCAGGGCCTCGGCGAGGCTCAGCAGCTCCTGGCTGCCGGAGCCCTTGAGCTGGCGGGCCTGGATGGTCTCCTGTTCCAGACCCAGCAGACGCGCCACCTCCCGGGCAATGGCCACATGGTCGCCGGTGATCATCTTGACCCGCACGCCGTAGTCATGCATCTGGCGCAGGACCTCCGCGGAGTCTTCTCGAGGCGGATCGTACAGGGGGATCAGACCGATCAGCTCCAGTGGACCGTCGCCGCGCCTGCGTCCTACCGCCAGGGTGCGATAGCCCCGCGCGGCGAGCCGATCGACGTCGGCTTCGATCTCCGTGATCCGCTCGTCCGGCAGATCCGTCATGGCCAGCAGCACCTGGGCCGCGCCTTTGACCGCGGTGAAGCGGTCCCCCTCACCCTCGATTTCGGCCTCCGTGCGCTTACGCACCGGGTCGAAGGGCCAAAAATGGCACTGGCGGTAGGTCGATAAGTCCAGGTCTGGAAACTGCTGCTCGAGATAACCGAAGATCGGCAGCTCCAGAGGATCTTGGTTCTCCTGCTTCGAAGCCAGCGCCGCGATGCGAAACAGCCCGCGCGCATCGAAGCCCTCCATCAAGACGGGCTCGGCGACCTCCATGCGGTTCTGCGTCAGCGTGCCGGTCTTGTCGGAGCAGAAGACGTCCACTCCCGCGAGGTCCTCGATCGCGGACAGACGGGATACGATCGCCTGGCGTCGTGCCAGGTTGAGCGCTCCCACCGCCATGGTGACCGACAGCACGGCGGGAAGTGCCACCGGAATCGCGGCGACGGTCAGCACAAGCGAAAACCGCGCGATCTCAAGAAGGCTTTCGTGGCGAAATATCGCCACCATGACGATGAGCGCGACCAGTGCCACTGTGATCAGGATGAGAAAATTGCCGATCTGGATCACCATCCTCTGGAAGTGGCTGCGCTCCTTGAGACTGGCCTTTGCGACCAGTGAGACCACCTTGGCAAAGGCCGTGCGTGGACCGGTGTTGACCACCACCGCCGACATCTCGCCCTGCTTGACAATGGTATTGGCGTAGGCGAGCTCGTCGGCCTTCTTCGCAACCGGAAGCGACTCGCCGGTCAGTGCTGACTGGTCGACAGATAGATAGTCGCCGTCAAGCAGCTTCACGTCGGCGGGGACGATGTCGCCGATCTTCAGCTTGACGACGTCACCGGGCACCAGCTCCCGGGCCAAGATGGTCGTAAAGGCGCCGTCACGTAGCACGATCACGGTCTTGGCCAGACCGGCCTTAAGGGCCGCCAAGGCGTTGAGCGCCCGATGCTCCTGGAAGAAGTCCAGCCCCGCGTTGACCAGCAGCATGATCAGGATAATGATCAAGTCATCCCATTTCTGGACGATGCCTGACAGCAAAGCGGCCGCCTCGATCATCCACGGAATCGGCCCCCAGAAGCGCCGGAAGATCCGGTGCCAGACGGACTCTTCTCGTTGCTTGATCTCGTTAGGCCCGTACTCCTCCAGACGCCGGCTGGCCTCTTGGCTGTCCAGCCCACGGGCATCATCCGCCCGCAGCGCCGTCAAGACATCGTGCCGGTCAAGCTCGAGATATTCATCGGTGGATCGATCCAACATGCATGCAGTCCAGGTCGTCCTGCCTTATCTCGACCGGTGAATGGCCGCGCTGCTTTTAGGATAGTCCATGCAGAGTTGGAGGAGATGCCGCCCCGGCGAGGGCCAAGAACTGGCCCTCGTGTCTCGCTTCATCGGAAGCGGACAGGTGGTGTCCATCGTCTGACTGTCCGCCGTGGGCCGCTGGGTTACACTGCCAGCGCAGTCGGCGCCACTTGGCCCGGACGAGCACATTGTTTGGCGGGGTGGGGCTGTCCCGGTTAGGGGCAGAGGAGTACTACTTCGCTTGGGTGGGATAGGCGACTAACCATGTCGCTGATGCTTGGGAGACGCTGATTTATTGGGCATCCTGCCCAAAAATCAGACGGAGCCGGGCCTG